>NZ_CAWNXG010000072.1:0-9911 GCF_963878145.1 Photorhabdus sp. S10-54
ATTCAGCGCTAAGTCAGTGTTGTCTTATTATGTGAGAAATATAAGGAAAGAAATATGAAGATATATTTAGGAAAATACGCTATCACTTATAGCAGGAACCGATATTATTTAAATATAAGGCAGGTATAAAAGCCACACGCCATATTTTGCCCCGGACAGTATCGCCGAAGATGCGGCAGAAGATTTTTGGCATTCCCACGGCGGATGTGATCATGAATGGCCCTTGAACTTCACAATACTCATCGGTGGCGAAGATGAAGGAACGTACTCTGTTGACGTTGTGCAAACTATCAAATTTTCGGCTCAGTGAGGTAAAGCATGATCAATAATTCATTCCACTTAACCCAAGTAATAGCTTCGGCATGGGGTGATCCATCCTATATCACTGATGCTGTCTGGAATGCCGGTTACAGAAAAGCCGCCAGAACATCAGAAGAAATAGTGTTGGTGACACTTAAAGTCATCGAGGATTCTTATTACAGCGATATTGTGTATGAGTATTGGCCCAAAGACTTGGAAGCCGTACTTGCTGCTGAACTGAATTTCCTGATTGATAATTTGGTCTGGTCAGACAAAACAACTCCGGCAACAGTAGCTAAAGTAGTATTAGATGCTGGTTATAGAAAGGAATAAGTGAATGGCAACAAGATATATTGGACTTAAAGAAATGTGCCAGTTAACAGGAAAAAGCCACCCCACATTGTGGAGGATGTGGGCGAAAAGGAAAGAATTCCCCAAGCCTGAAAAAACTTTAGGTGGAACATTCCTTGGATGGCCCGAAAATGTATACGAACAATGGGTAAGAGAGCAAAATTCTAACGACACCCGTTAGAACACCTGTTTTTCTAACGACACCCGCAGGAATGCGGGTAACTCTTTGATTTTTCTGGCGCACCCTACAGGATTCGAACCTGTGACCTACGGCTTAGAAGGCCGTTGCTCTATCCAGCTGAGCTAAGGGCGCATCTTGAGAGATGAGCTGCATCAGTAATGCTTTGATGCGGGGAGAGATTATACGGTGACAACTCCTTGAGTCAATGGCTTTTCTGCTTATAAATCTTCATCTGGCTATTTTCTGATTATCAATAAAACTGACAGCACGTTCATGTTCTGACAAAATAGGCGATATCCCAATGTTTGATTTATGGATTTATTCGTACATGCCAGCAAAAATTATTGACGGGAAAACGATTGCGCAGACAATCAGAAGTGAAGTCGCAGTGCGTGTTCAACAACGTGTTGCTGCGGGAAGACGCGCTCCTGGTCTTGCCGTTGTTTTAGTCGGCGAAAATCCGGCTTCTCAAATTTATGTCGCAAGCAAGCGCCGTGCCTGTGAGGAAGTCGGGTTTGTTTCCCGTTCCTATGACCTGCCAGATACCACCAGTGAAGCCGAGTTGTTGAATCTTATCGATCAGCTTAATAATGATTCAGAAATTGATGGTATTTTGGTTCAGCTCCCTTTACCTGCCGGTATTGATAATGTCAAAGTTCTGGAACGTATCCAGCCTGATAAGGATGTTGATGGCTTCCATCCCTATAATATTGGTCGTTTGTGTCAACGCGCTCCAAAGCTGCGTCCCTGTACTCCGCGCGGTATCGCAACGTTGCTTGAGCGTTGTGGAATTAATACTTATGGGCTGAATGCCGTCGTTATCGGCGCTTCAAATATTGTTGGTCGCCCAATGAGCCTGGAGTTGTTATTGGCTGGCTGTACCACCACGGTGACTCATCGCTTTACTAAAGATTTACGCCACCATGTGGAGCACGCAGATTTGCTCATTGTGGCGGTTGGTAGACCAAACTTTATCCCTGGTGAATGGATTAAACTTGGCGCTATTGTTATTGATGTCGGAATTAATCGTCTGGAAGATGGAAAAGTCATCGGCGATGTTGATTTTGAAACCGCGTCAGAGCGTGCAAGCTGGATCTCTCCGGTTCCAGGGGGGGTTGGCCCAATGACAGTCGCGACACTTATCCAGAATACCTTGCAAGCCTGCGAGGAATACCATGATGTGGAAAAAATTGAAGGTTGTTAATGGAAATTTTTTATTTAGAAGGCCATCCTCATGTGGCGCTATGTGATCTGTTGAAGTTTCAAGGGTGGAGCGAAAGCGGCGCTAGCGCTAAAGCGGTTATTGTTGAAGGTCTGGTTGAAGTAAACGGTCAGATAGAAACCCGTAAACGTTACAAAGCTATAACCGGGCAGGTTGTTACCTTTAATGGTAAATCTGTTCACATTAAAGAATGATTAAAACGGGCTTCCTTAAAAATGAAGGGAGCCGCAGATTGCGGGTAAAGTACTCGCTTTTTGGTTGGGATTGACCGAAAAGGTGTTTAATCGGTATGTTTGGAAAGTGAGTTAAAGTGCGATTAAGCTTGATTTGGTCAACCGAAGTATCTGTAGTTAAAAAGTACCTCGATGAAAAATAATGAAAATGTAAAAAGGTTATAATGGTAAATAAGAATTAAACCTTAAACTTAATGTACAAGTTAATCTCTGTTAAATGTGAAAAGCACTAATAAGTAGAAAAGGTTTTTTATATCGGAGATAAACGGGATGATGAAAAATATTTTAGCTTCGATATTAGCTTGAGTAAACGGATAACCAAAATGGATATTTTTATTAACCTAAGTTGATTTTACTGGAAATTTTTATTTTACCCCGTAATTCTCTATTTATCTTGTCCACGGTTATACGTTTAAGCTGTAGGTAACCAACCTTAGTATAAGCGTGGTTTTAATCATCCAGTGGGTTGAGTTTTTACATGCGAGCTCTCTCATAGTGTTCTGTGCAGGTGGTATTTAGGTATTAAAAGGTCACTTAGCAAATGGTATAAAATTTTAACCCTGTTTAGTGAATATGCAGTATTTAAGGTGTTGTGCGCTTTTAATACAATACTTATTGAAAAATGTTTAATCTGATGATAATTTAAACTTAATATACTGATTTTAATGATAAAACAAACCAGTGGAGTAGATAGTTTGGAATTAAATCAAGTGATTAAAGCTCTTAATGAATCCGGTAACAACTGGAGTGTAGAGCAAATAGGTGAATGTCTTGCAATTACTAACGAAGACGGAATTAAAGCTCATCTGGCTATTTGTGGCAGGCAAATTACAGTGGAAGCATTACTGTTTTCAGAAGAGAATGTTTTAGATCCCGCTTCTTTAAATCAGTTTATTTTAGAAACGCACAAGATGATTCCTCTGACTTCAGTTGGAATAACTAAAGTAGATGGTCAATCTTACTATACCGCTTTTGGTTCATTGTCATCAGAATCAAAACAAGAAAGCGTTGTCATCGAAGTTTCTACGTTGTTTGCCAACATCACTGAACTTCTTGATGCGTATTCTGAGTTCCTAAAATAACAATATAGAGGCAAATATTAATGAACGTGTGGAAAAAGCTTTTTAAGGCAATCAAAGGAACGGTAAATAACGCGGCAGAAGCTGTTGCTGATGGCAACGCACTGACGATTCTTGATCAGGAAATCCGAGAAGCAAAAGCAGAAATCCGCCGTGCGGATGAAAGCCTGGTTAGCATTATTGCTAAGCGAAAAATGGCAGAGAAAAAGGTCTCAGATATCAAAAACAGTATCACAGAGTATGAGGGTTATGCTCGCTCTGCTGCGGGTAAAGGTGATAATGGGCTTGCTCTGGAGTGTGCTCAGAAAGTTGCGACCTTGCGTGACGAACTGGAAAGAGAACAAGGGTTGTTTGAATCGTTCCAGAAGGCTGAAACGACGCACCGACACACTGTGCAAGAAGCGAAAAAGAAGGTGTCTCAGCTTGAGAACCAAGTTGATTTGGTTAAGGCAACTGAACAGGTGCAGAAAGCCCAGGCAGCGACTCACAGTTCTGTTGTTGGCGCTTCTTCAAAAACATCTACTGCCCTTGATTCCCTTGAGCGTATCAAGTCACGTCAGGCTGAGAAAGCGGCTCAGTTCGAGGCTCAGCAGGAACTCCACGATAGTATGACTTCTAGCGATCTGGATAAAAAGCTTAAAGAGGCTGGCATAACTTCAAGTTCTATGTCCGCAGAAGATGAACTTGCTCGTATTCTTGGCAAGTAAATACCCAGTTGTTAAATCAAGATCCTGCTTTTTAAAGTGGGATCTTCCTATCAAGAGATATTTCTATGCTTTCCAAAATCGTAGATGCGTTTAAGAGCGCATTCGGGGGTAAGGCGGTTGCGCCTGTTGTTCCAAAGGTGCCGGAAGTATTAGGTTTGCGTATTGGTGGTGCACTTGAGATAGACCCGCTAATGCTAAAACTGATTGAATTTGACCTAACGATCGAAAATGCAGCTTCAACTCAGCTTATATGTTCCGTTGGTGTTGTCGACTTAGGTGATAACGTGCGTTTGGTTCGTTATTACACGGATGACGAAGGTTACCTTCAAGTGCTTCAAGAAGGGGAGGGGGATGACGGCGTGAAGGAAGTGAGCCTGTGGTATTTTTACGAAACTAAACCGATCGATTCACAAGCTCAATGGGATGCGCTGATTGAAAACGGTATCGTTACACCAAGCAGACGATATGATCTCGATGGTACCCAGTTCTCTCAGTTATGGGACAACATTAAGCCTGTGGCTGTTACCGAAAAAACTTACAGTAAAGAGGGTCACATAACCGAAACTGATCAGTTTGTGATGGTGTATACGCGTCAGGTTGCTCATAACAGAACAGAAGAACTTCAGGTTGTGGGAGAAGAAAAAGTTGTAGGGAGTCATCTGGATAGATTGATGGTACTGAGCACCGGTATTCAACTTAACCAAACTGATTTTAAAGTGGTGGCATAAATGATCACATTGGAAAATGAAGAACAGGCTTTCACTCAATTTATGCATGGTGTAGGCAATTTTGGTTTGTGTTTTGGTTTGGCGCTGGTTTTTTTCATTGTTTTCAAGTTCATCTACACAATAATTACTCCGCATGATGAATGGAAACTTATTAAGGAAGAAAAGAATAGTGCCGCTGCGATATCGCTTGGTGGCGCGCTGGTTGGTTACAGCATCGCCATTGCAAGTGCAGCAAGCAACTCTGTGGGGGTTATTGATTTCGTGATGTGGAGTGTTGTTGCGCTGTTGGCTCAGATTGCTGGCTTCTTCATGGTTCGCATATTCATGATGCCAAAGATTGTATCCCGCATTGAGAATAATGAGGTCCCTGCCGCGGTTGTGCTGGCGGCGGTGTCAATTTCTGTTGGTCTTTTAAACGCAGCCTGCATGACTTACTGATTTAGGGATTGTATGACGAACGGGAATAAAAAGCGCAGAATGCGCAGCACAGCCATTAACATTGAGAGTAAGCGTAAATATTGGCGTGGTTTCTCCTTCACGTCATTGGCGCTCAGTGTCGGTTCACTCGTTGGTTGTGGCCAATCGGCGGATGAGCTGTCAATTCATGTTTATAAGGATTTGGCGTCTTGTCAGAATAATCCGAAGAATACGATCGCTGCTCAATGTGAAACTACATACCAAGCAGCATTACGCGAAGCGGAGCGTACTTCGCAGAAATTTCGCCGGAAAGCTATGTGTGAGCTGGAGTACGGTGAGTGTGAAGCAATGCCGGGGGCCGTAGGTTATCGCCCGAAGATGGCCGCCTTTATGATGGCGGAGGTGAAACCAGAACAGTTTAACAAGTACGACATTGCGGAAAAGTATCGCAATGTGTTCTACCAGCCACTATTTACTTCAACATCAGGCTATGGCGACTTGTACGGTAAGCTTTTTTTCGCTGATGGTAAGGTTATTGGTGATTATTCCGATATTGGCAATATCCAGTACGAGATGAACCGACGTTATTTGCAGCCGCTGGAGACGGTTCGCCTGCCAATGGAGAAACGAGAAGTTTCTCAAGTTGGAACGAATGCAAATGTTGTTGCAGGTATAAACCCTGTACTAAACTCCCGATCAACTGCTTATATCGCATCTGAGATCGTTGATGAAATCGGTGATTATTCAGCGCGTAAGCATAAAGAGAGAATGTATCGCGAGCGCTTGATACGTGAAAAGGAGCAGAGGTTTAAAAGCAGCGATTCCCGTTATTCTGGCGGCTATGATAGCAAGCCAATCGTCACTACCAAGTCTTCTGGTGGTTTTGGTTCAATATCTTCCGCTAAATACAGTTGGGGTGGTTAACCGGCGCTGACATTTTATTAGCAGGCTTTTTGTTATCAGTGTTTTGCATCGAGGCATTATTGCTGAATTAAGTGTTTGTGCGATGATTTTTTCCAAGATTCAAATAAGCATTATCAAAGGGTTAATGTCATGCTTCAGATCCCAACAACACCTCGTCATGATTGGAAAGTGCGAGCAAAAGAATTTGGGTTTGGTTTCCATACAATCGATAATGAGCCGTACTGGACGGAAGACCGTTACTACCAGTTTACTCTCAAGCAGATTGAAGAACATATTGAAGCTCCGACAGCGGAAATCTACCAGTTGAGCCTTCAAGCAGTAGAGCAAGTGGTTAACAGTGATGAGTTGATGGCTAAGTTCCAAATTCCAGAAGCAATGTGGTCATTGGTTCGTGGATCTTGGAAGCGCAGAGATCCAAGTCTCTATAGTCGCCTTGATTTTGCCTATGATGGTAAAAACCCGGCTAAATTATTGGAAATTAACTCAGATACACCGACTTCTATTTATGAACATGGTTTTTTTAGCTGGCTGTGGTTGGAAGATAAGGTTAACCGTGGTGAATTGCCTCATGCTGCTGATCAGTTCAACTTACTACAAGAGTTGCTTGTTGATCGCTTCTGTGAACTGAAACCCTTTTTGCCATTCAACACACTTCATTTTGCTTGCTGTAAGGGCACAGAGGAAGACAAGGGTACGGTCGATTACATGGCTGATTGTGCCAGAGATGCAGGTATTCATACTGAGTTTGTCTACATTGAGGATATTGGACTCAGCGAGTGTGGTAAGTTTGCGGATAGTAATAGCAAGATCATTGATTCTATATTCAAGTTGTACCCGTGGGAGTTCATGTTTCGTGAAGAATACGCTCAACACTTGGTTACGGCGGGGGTTAACTGGTTCGAGCCAATATGGAAATGTATCACCTCGAATAAGGCAATTTTGCCATTGCTTTGGGAGATGTTTCCGGGACACCCAAATCTGCTTGAAGCTTATTTTGCCGATGATCCAAAAGCCAAGCATCTGACTCATTACGTCATGAAGCCGATATTCAGCCGTGAGGGGGCGAATATCAGTATTCATCAAGATGGCAGAGTGGTTGAAGAAGTAGATGGTCCTTACGGTGAGGAGGGCTATATTGTCCAGCAGTACACCCCATTGCCAAAGATCGGTAATATCCATGTCCTCATCGGTAGTTGGCTTATTAATGATACGCCTGCGGGTCTATCGATTAGGGAGGATATTGGCAGGATCACGAAGGATACATCACGATTTGTGCCTCACATTATTTTAGGTTAATGATTTTAACTATCTGTTTCTTCTTCATAAATTTTCCTGTCTAAAATAGAGAATTGATATATTTATTTCTGGAGCAGGGTGGAATACCCTGCTTTCTGGCTCTTAGTAAACATCTAACTTTATTGCTGAAATGTCATATTTGTATGATTTTCATCCGTTTTTTTACATGTATTCTCCTTCTTCTTTATTATTATGGTGAAGTACTGTGCGCATCAGAAGTAAATCCAATTCGGTATCTGGGAGGTGTTTTTTGTCTTTGAGCTCGCAGCGGGTAACTGAATCATCTAATTCGCGGCAGATAAAGTTATGAATGTGTTTAAAACGTGGGCTATACTCCGTTTCGTCAGCGTTACGTTTGATGGCAAGCAGAGTCTGTATTTCCTGCATCAGCGCTGCGTCTGTAACAGTTCCGGCCAGTAGGGTGTCGAAGCGCATCGGGGGGACACCTTTACCAGCTTCGATCCAACGTACCGCCAGCAATGGGCGTAGTACATAAAGGTATTTTTTCAGCCGAATTTTCTCGCCTTTCAGGTAACTACGAAAGTTTTTCTTTGCCATTGACAGATAGTGATATCGCGCTCTGTTGTTGGAGAAATAGTCTGGTAATAGGGCACGTAGTACCGCCATGAACTCCACGTCTTCGTAGTAGATTACCGGTGAGTCTGCCCACTCCATCAGTGTCGGGTTGGCTCGTTTCAGCAGCCCTAAAGTTTTACGCAGTTCCCAACCACAGATATCCAGCTCGTTACTGATCGGTAGTTCAATGACATCCCGAGAGGGATCGACACGTAAGTACCATGATGGCGCATGTACATAAATAAAACGTACATCGTAATCACTGTTTGTCGAGGCAAATCCCCAACCGCGGCTACCTGATTCACAGGCGTAGAGTATTCGTATTTGCAGCTCTGTCTCAAGTTGCGCCAGTTTTTGGCATATGTGTTGCTTCATGATGTCACTGATACCAAATTTTTCTTTCATCTTGATTATCCTTTTACGCAAACCACTTGACGCAGGGTGTGAACGATTTCTACTAGTGAAGACTGAGCGGCCATTACGGCCTCAATGTCTTTGTAAGCCATCGGAATTTCATCGATGACGTCGCTGTCCTTGCGGCATTCCACGTGTGCTGTGGCACGCTTCTGATCCTCTATTGTGAAGCGTTTTTTCGCTGCTGTGCGGCTTAATACTCGGCCAGCGCCGTGACTGCATGAGCAAAAACTCTGTTCATTTCCCAGACCACGTACGATAAAGCTTTTCGCACCCATTGAGCCAGGAATGATGCCCATGACGCCTTGGTGTGCTGCGACCGCACCTTTACGTGTGACTAACACGTTTTGGCCGAAGTGTTGCTCCTGTTGCACATAATTGTGGTGACAATTTACTGCTATGGTTTACCGTGCGTCCATGTGGTACGGCGATTTCAATAGCATGGCGGATAGCATATAGATTGTCCGGTAAATCTTTGGCATTCAATGAGGTACGTACTGCCATCATGCCACAGCCGATATCTACGCCTACTGCGGATGGAATAATCGCCCCACGAGTCGGGATGACACTGCCGATGGTTGAACCTTTACCAAGATGTACATCAGGCATAACGGCTAAATGACTGAAGATGAACGGCATTTTTGCTGTATTTAATAGTTGTTCACGAGCCTCTGCTTCTACGGGTACGCCATGAGTCCACATTTTTACGGGTGCGCTGTTTGGCGCGGTCATCAACTCGTAATCGTTTGCTCTCACATTGTTCTCCTGGTTATTCATTCGCCACTATTATTATAATTTAAAGTAACGAATATTTTTCCTTTTTAATCAATGCTTCTGAATTTATTTTTTATCTTGGTTTTCTTTTGAACTATTAGGAAAATATTGTAAATGAAAATTTTATTTCACTATTAATATAGTATTCTGTTTAATGGTAATTGCAATTATTTGAGTTATTATTTTGTTGCGTAATGTTGAATTTGTGATGCTAATCTATATAAAAATGTGTTTGTAAAATCGTATATGAATTTATTATAGTTTTACATTATGTTGATAATTGTAAAGGGAATGTAAAACAATTTAATTATTTAATATTATGATGTTGTTGTAATAGTGAGTTTATATACTATTCAAATAGATGTATATGATATATGCGTAATTATTATGTGGATATGAGTGGGTGTTAAATAAGTAATATTATCTTGTTGATATAATTATATATTTTTAATTATGAGTTTTATTTTTGTTTGGTGAGTGAATTTATATTGTCAAATGTGAAAAATAAACTCATACACTATTTATAACTGATAATTTATAATGAGTTAATGATTTCTTATTGTTTAAATATATGTAAAAATAGGCGGATTCGACTAATAAGTGCAATTTTTCAGAAAGGCGGTCAGTTGCTATAGTAGGCACCTTTCCCGCCACAGGAAAATGCACTATGGCCTATACACAACTGACCGAGACAGAAAGATATCAGATT
>NZ_CAWNXG010000073.1:0-9325 GCF_963878145.1 Photorhabdus sp. S10-54
ATAAAAATTCTGCTCATTACTATAGCAACCTTTACTGACGGCGTTTTCCATTATAAAAAATGCAGAAACCAAGGTAATAGGGATAACAATAGACAGCACCCTCATTGTAGTTCTTAGTCCTGTTTTTTCTTTTTTAAAAGATAAATATAATGCAATAAAGAACAAGAAAACAAGCAACAGTATGACTTGCCAGATAGACATAAACACCTCCTTTTATTAAAGGGCCAATCATCATTTAGACAAGTAAGAAAATCAAGAATATTGCATTGAGGTTGTCACTCTGCCCCCAGTTTTTGCATTAAATTGCTGGCGCTCTCCGGTCTTGCTGTTGACCAGTGTAATCTCTACCTGGAATTTATTTTCACCTATTACCGATTGAATCGCCTCAGCCATGTTCTGAGCAAGCTCACTGTTATTTGCTTGATTTGCAAAGATGGAAGCGGATCTTTTATCAGACTCAGGCGGTGCGGATTGATTCATCATGCGCTGATGGCCTAGATAATATCTGTCACGCAAACCCTGCCATTTCGGGTCAAAGATAGCAGCAGTTATTGCGTCCGTGATCTGTTTTTGGCTAAACGGTTGTTGGCCGTGATTTTCCTGTTTGATCATCGCCACCATCAGATTTTCAAGTACTTTAGGGTCATGCATATCTAACTGTTGATTAGGAAGAAAGCCCGTCTCTTTTGAAACAAAGTTAATATATGCCTGAGTATTATTTCTATCTATGCCTCCTGGCGGCGCATGGGTGCTGATTGTGCTATTAACGGTATTCTTTCCCCTGTCGCCGTTCAGCATTAACTGACGAGCTAGTGCAGAGAGGCCGTCGTGATCATTACCAAACTTAACAAATGTTCCACTTTTCCCTTGCACATACCCTATTCCGTTAGGTGCGTCACGCACATTTCCCGGATTTTTAATTCTCAAACCGAATGAGTCTTTCACTGGTTTTCCGTAAGGATCGGGATACTTAGGAGATTCTATTTTTAGTGGTTCTACTTTTGGCGGTTCTGGAATTTTTGGTGGTTGGGGAATGGCTTCATATCTAAGCTTTTGTGCTTCCCATTGAGCACCATAGTGATCATCAATTTTTTTACCTAAACTACTACTGGGAAATCCCCACTCAAGAAGTATTCTATCTCCAAGAGAAAGGCTCTTCCTAAATTCCTTGTCTCTTAAAGCTCTTTCACGCATATCATCTTTTTTATTTCCGTGATAAAACGAATTAGCGCTATCTCCGTCATACTTTAATTTCTCATTATCTTCTTGATTTTTTAAGTAGTTGAGACCTCCCCCTAAAGCATATTTAGCATACGCAATCTCACTTTGTGCCTTGATTCCTTCCCAACGAGCATCTCGTTCATTTTTTTTATCGTTATATTGATTTAATGCATCATTATCAGCCTGTGATCTCGTTAAACCAAATTTATCTGAGTTAGTTAATAGTTTCTGATATATTTCTGGTCCTTTACGTGCCAAAGCCAACCCATGTTCATCTAAACCAATTTTTTCAGCAATAGTGTTTTGCACATCAGACGGATATTGCTGCATGGCCCTGACGACTTCCGGGAAAGTTTTGTATACATCAATCGTTCCATGTTCATTTTCATAGAGGGGAACCCCCATCTTTGTTAATTCCGCTCTGGCTTCGTCTCTTCTTCCCTGCAATGGATGGTTTAAAATCCCATAAAAGCTTTCCACTGATTTTTTAGCGTCATCAGCACTAACACCAATTTGCACCATTGCACCGGATATCCGGGTGAAATCTGGAACGCTCATTGCTGAGTTTTTAGCGGACACATCCAAATCATAGGCTTTCTTTCCCATATCGTTCATTAACTGAAAGCCTTTCGATATGCCATATGCAGCCATCCCTACACCGCCAATTTTCGCCCCCATCCCCATATATTTAGTTGCCAGTTCGCCGAAGTTTTTAAGCGGAGGGACCATATCACCGATATGCTGGACGTTATCTTTGGCATACTGAGACATATCGCGTAACTTTGTGCCAAGTACATCTACCCCGTCAGTGGATTCAGATCCGCCAAATTTCAGGCCCTCTTTAGTCTTTGCCAGGTTGGGATTGAGGCTATTCAACTTTTCATTGATTTCATCAATAACTTTCGTGACATTCTCATCAGCATTTAATTCAAAATCAAAAGCGTTAGCCATTTGTTCGTTCCTTATTCATTCGATTAGCTTGTTCAACCCACCACTCAAGCCGTGATCTTGTCAGAAGCCACGCATCGCGCGGCCCCCACTTATAATAAAATGTGACGTCAGCGGCTAGTTGTTGCCAGCCATCGAGCGCTTCGAGTCCAAAAAACCCAGAAGGAACTCCTGACATTTGTGAAAATCACTGATAGCCATTTTTTTCAGTACTGGCTCGGGGATTTCTGAAACCAATGAAATCAACAGACGCATAGCGGCAATTGAATGATTTGATTTGTTCTGTGCTTCATAAAACTGCTCAACCTGGATTAATACCGGTTCTTTCAGGTCGATCTGCTCGTAGCGGACTTTGCCGTCATTACTTTCAATCGGGGTGTTCAATACGATAGTTTTTGTTGTTTCTAACATGCTGATTCTCAAAATTAATTTTCTGTTACCGAGGTGCCTTCCCAGCGCACCTCAAAAGTCGCATCTTCGCTGTTAACTTCTTGCGTGTTGACGGTCCACATGCCTTCACCGATGATCGTTTTACCGTTCGCAATTTCAGCAACGATTGTGACGTTAGTCTGGTCATTGAAATCCGCTACCGTGGTCCCGCCACTGTCACGGACTTTGCAGGAGATAAAGCCCGCCTGGGGTTTCTCTTTGTAACCGTGTACGTAGTCCATGCCCGTTAAGGTTTCACGGGTGACTGTTGAGGGACTCCAGGTGAAATCCCCTGCGACCATTATTCGAATGCCGTCAACAGTGACATAAGCGGTACCCGCGAGCCTGTTTGATGTATTTCCCATGTTTACCTCTTATGCGGCCGGTTGTAAGCGGAACTGATTGAGCAGTGCAAAGACGCGCAACTGATTGATGAGTGTCCCCGTCCATAACACATCTACCCGGTTCGGATTCTGCGCATTGACTTCAACAATCAGCCCATCTGCAAAGCTTTTTGAATCCTGAACATAACCGTTGTATTCCAGTGCCTTATACTGGGCGATTAACTCAGCGCGGATAATGTTGGGTGTCACAATTGCCGAGCCGGGCGCAAAGCGGGTACCGTTTTTCACGAGCTTCATGCGAGCAAACTTACTCGTGATTTGCGTGCGGATATAGCGTGTGACGTACATCAGCAAATACAAGGTTTCAACTTCAAGATAGCTGTCATCGTTATCACCAAAACTATTTTTTTGGTACGTCGTGATGATATTTTCGACCTGGATTGTGCCGTCATCAGCCACAGTAAAGCTGGAAATCCCGCTATGTAGCAGATTATTACGCTCAATCAGATCAAGCTGGTCCTCAGATGCCGGAGCCAGAACGCCGCTAATCGGTAATGTCTGTAATGGCCTGCCGGGGTCATTCCGCAAGCTTTGAGCGATTGCCCCAGTTAACGCTGCCGCCCAAACGTAATTGGGAGATGGGGACTTGGTGACTCCCAGCAATGTTTCATGCTGATAGTTACGTTGTTCACCCAATTTTGCCAGTTCCCCGTATGCGCCATTGGCCGCACTAAATGCGTGCCCGTAAAGCTGTTGTTCCCACGACCAGCGCCCGACTGTATCAGACAGAAACGCTTTCACATCATCTAATGACGCGGTATCGGTATAGGGATTGGCAATAAAATCAAAGGAACGGTCTTTGAGATTGCCTAATGCGTTTTTGAGATCTGGCGCGCCCGCTCCACCTGCCATCTGAGCGATTTTCAAATCCATGCCAGAAGGAGTAAATTCACCGCCAGCCTGGCCGCGATAGTTCAGCCGTAAATCAATGCTGTTACCGGCTGCGCCTTTGTTTTTTGCCGTAATGGATACTGTATCAGCCGAGTCAAATGCTACCGTCGCTGTAACAGGTAAAGCGGCTTTCTGATTAATCGCTGCCGATAATGCAGTAGCGACTTGCTCGGCTTTATCTGTGGCAACAGTCGTGATCTGCACACGCTGACCGCCGATATACAGCGAGATAACGCCGGTATCGGTTGCTGGACTGGATACTTTTACACTGCCCCTGGCTGCGACCATGCTATCGGCATCACTTAAGGGAAGAACCCAAACTTCAGCCGCCTGGTCATTAGCTAAATAAGCCCCAGTCATGCCGTGCAGCATTGAGCCATTGCCGTATAAATTAGCCGCTTGAGCGGCGGAAGAGACGCGCTCAGGAATATCGGGCTTTGCTGTGGAAGTACTCAGCATCTGACCGATAATCAGTGTGCGCTGTGTCGCCATGGCGCTGTTCGCCATCGAGTTGTCGAACTCAACATAAAATAGCGGCGCCCGGATATTGTTGGGTACACGTGAAAAGGGTACGGCCATTATTCATTCTCCTTAACTGCCTTTTTAACTGCTTTTTCAGGCTGACATATTTCAACGTCACCGTCTTTTACGCGACGATGCCAAAACAGGCTGTCTTGTACTTCTGTACAACCTTCGGGCAAATGCGTGCCCTTAACCGGGTCGCGTACGCTGCGCCCGGCAACGGGTTTTACAAACATGGATTACTCCTGAATTCTGAAATGAGGTTCTGGCGTGCCGTCAGGCATAGCGATTGTGACGTCGATTTCGTCCAGTTCGGCCGCTTCGATTTCATAGAAATCTTCCGGACCTTGGTAATATTCAATATCCAGCTCCATCAATAATTGCGCTGTATGTCCTTCCCCGCTGGCATCAATATCGATTGTTGAGCGAACCTGGGAAAACTGCTGAGTCTGACGAGTGAGTTCATAACTGTTGATAACAGCCCGCTCTATCTGTTCACGTAATCGTTCGAGAGACTCCTCGGCTTTAACTGCGCCATCGTCTTCGGCTTCGCTGTCAAGTTCCTGCAATCTTCCAGTAATGCGCACAGTTGTGACGGTGTTGAACTGGGGCGCGTTACGTCCCAGTGACTGTTTAACGTCAATTGGTGTCTGCACAAGAATGACAGGATACATATCTTCCGTTGTTGACCAGTCACGCGGGGAGTAAACCCGCGCTTCTGCATCGGTCTTGTGTTTGAGCGCGTCAATGACTAACGCCCTGATACCTGCCGCGTTCATGATTTCACCCTGTTAAGTATTAATTTTGTCCCGCCGTGGCTATCGGGCTGAATATCAGCCACGGCAAACAAAGTATTGACAGGAACACCGCCCACAACACCAACCAATACCCGATCTCCCTTTTTTGGCGGCGCCTGAAACTCAATGTCGCGCACCCCAAGTACGGGAGAAGTTGTATTGATGGTGCTGCCGTCATCAAGTGATTCCACTTCTTGCGTGTAAGCCCGGTCAAAGATGCCGCTGATAGTGTAATGAGCGCCGCTTGCTGGACGGTATTCAACCGGGTCCCCAAACACATCATGCAGCGGCGCTAATAAATGCTGGTCCCAATTGATCCCCATCATCAAGCCTCGTGACTGATTTTAACGCCGTCACTGACTGTGACAGTCGGGCCATGTTGAGTAAGCGCTTGTTTTCTCAGCTTGTTAACGTCAGCAACAACCCCCAGCTCAATCAAGCGATCTGCATCTTCCCGGCTTAGAGTGAGTTGCACGAACTCTTTGTATTCTTTGCTGTTATGCTTAACTGTGTGGCCTTTCAGCACAACAACAACGATTGCCTCATCCTCACCCTGATCATCATCATTTTGCTTATCTGTATCGGGAGCAGTGGGATCTTCTTCCACCGTTTCTATCTGAGAAGCTGACTCCTGGCCGTCAACCATTAATTCAGGCGGCAAGCCGCCCAGTTCGTTTTCAGTTTCTTGCTGTTTATTTTTTGCCATATCACACCACCGTTGCACACAATGCCGCATTAACCCGGCTTGGGATAACTAAAGGAGAGGATTGCACCATGATATAACGTTGCGCCGGATCGGGATTCACCCAACTTTTTGGCGCATAAGCCAAAGGTCCGTAGATAAAATCTGGATCAAGAATGAGTCCGAAAGCCCGTGTTCCCATTAAGTCCGCACCTGACATGATAACCGTACCATCGGGTATCATGGGTTTTTCAACATTATCAACAGGGTCAATAAACCAGTCGTTGTACAACCAGAGATTAAAGTTGCCCCAAATCCCCTTAAATACAGCCCCTTTTTGAACTGTTGGACCGATATTCACCTGGTTACCAAATGGGTTCAATGATGGGAAAGTTATCGCAGTATCTTTAATGCTGGTATCTAACCGAAATGCTTTCCACGATGATGTTGTAAAAACCAAATCAGTAGGTACTGCGCCGGACTCTTTCAGAATTAACGTTTGCCAGGCTTCAATATCATCAGACGGCTGCGTGTTTGTTGCCCCTGCTGCAACTTTTAGCGGCCATTTGTCTGAACCACTTAATGTGACAGTCAAATTAGATGAGCGACCGAAATCAATTACTGTGGTCTCAAATCCATCACCTACCACAGTAATTTGGGATTTTACTAACGCATTTGCAGCCATCCATTCTAATCGCCGGTTAATCATGTCAATTTGATCGGCCATTTCGAATTGCAGATTTAGCATTTCGCGTTCTGCTGCTGTGTACTCACCGCCGATACGCTCCCCAATTTGACGACGAATCGGTTTACGTAAATCCGGGGCGCGTTTATCTTTGATGTAAGCGGGCTTGAATGTATTAGTCTGGTATTGACGGCTTTCAACCAATTTTCCCTCTACAAGTGGCGACACGAACGGCGCCATCCGGCGTTTACCGATATCGACATCAATAGACACTACCTCGGTTTCATAAGTCACAATGTTGGGAAAGAAGCGGTCTAGCAGCCAGTTTTGGCTTGTGATCAAGTTCGGAACAAGCTGTACTAACACGTTAGTATCATAAATATTCATGCAATTTCTCTATATGCAATGCTGGCAGCCAGAGCTGCCAGACTGAATTTAAAACGAGCGCATCCCTGCCGGGTTAACGGCATCAAGCGTAGTTAAGTGGAATTAAGCGATGGGGGCTTGAATGCTATCGCGAATGAAAATAGCCGAAGGACGTAGCGCAGTTTTCAGATCTTCAAGCGTCCAGCTTTTATCGAATATCAGGCGATTTTGGTTAAACTCGCCGAGCAGATACACCCCGCATGACTTGGATTCTGTTGTTGTATCAACATCATCAGCGAGAATAGCAATAGGTTTCTCTCTGCCGTCTGTCGATGTCTTAACGCTCAAGGCATATTCTTTTAATTCAGTGATAAGCCCTAACACCGTACCCCGTTTCAATAACCCTACTTTTGCAATAGTTACTGTATCTGTAACAAGTTGAAGCGGGCCAGACACTAACTGATCGGGAACGAACATTGTTGATGTCATACCCGGCGCAAAGGGGTTTTGTCCAATCTGTTCCATTATTTTTTACCTTTTGCTGAGTTGTAGAGACGGGTTGCATTTGCTACAAGGGCCTCAACAGAGCCGCTAGCGGGTTGTCGTGCGTCAGGGCCGAGGCGCACTTGCTGTGCCTGTTGCATACGCTCATCTAATGAAGCGCGGCGTGAAACGGGTGCTGATCCCGTTAATGCCAAAGTGCTGATAGCTTCACGTGCCGACATTTGAGTATTGAACGCCAGATGGGCGGCCATGTCCGGCCTGCCCGCAGCGTGCTTACTGCCGAAAATAGCGGCGCAACGCTTACGTTCGGCGCGACGACCTTCTTTTTTATCGTCATTATCTGCGGCATTTTCATCATCGTCATCAGCACGACGAGACTTAGCCTTTTTCCCTTTTTTAGACGATTTATCCTTATCATCATCTTGGTCATCGTCATCGTCATCGTCATCGTCATCTTCCTCAGCGTCAGTATCATCCTCATCAGCCTTGGTATCGTCATCCTCATCTTCGGCGTCTTCGTCGTCGCGGTCCTCTTCTTCGGCACGACGGGATTTCGCTTTTTTGCTTTTTTCTTTGTCGTCATCATCTTCCGACGCTGACTTTTTGAGACCCAACAAGTGGGCGAATTTTAAACTAGCCATCTATTAAGCTCCTGATTCACTCAGTAATTTTCGGAATGCAGCATCGGGCGTGATAACCTCGTCAGCTAATCCCAGACCAACACCCTCGTTAGCTAAAAAGCATGCCGCTTGAGTGTTACGAATCGTTTTTTCAGAAATGCCCCGATTGCGGGCAACCGTACTCACGAACAGTTTTCCCATCGTGTCTACATCATCTTGTATTGCACCACGAGCCTGATCAGTTAGCGGCACATAAGGGTTACTTTCCGCTTTTCGGTCTCCGTATGTGATGATCGTTACTTGTAACCCGTCCTCTTTAATCCGCTGTGACCAGTCACAATGAATGACTATCACTCCTATTGAACCGACTCCACCGGTACGCGGGACATAGATTTTGTCAGCAGCACTGGCTAGTGCATAAGCAGCGGAATATGCGTTTTCTGTCAAAATAGCGTGAATCGGCTTCGTCCCTCGTGCCGCGTAAATTTCATCTACCAAATCAAAACAGCCCGCAACTTCGCCACCTGGGGAATCAATATCTAAGCAAATTCCTGTTACTTCGGGATCATAAAGCGCGGTAAGAAAAGATTGCCTGATGCCATCATATCCAGTCATGCCACTGTACGGACGTAGAGAACCCAATTTTTGCACGAGTGTTCCCTGTATCGGGACAACCGCTATCCCTTCTACCACGTCATAACCAACATCATTATTTCCAGGCCGTGAAAAGCTGTCGTCATCTTCCCACGCTCCCGTATTAATCCGTGTGATGCCGAACCGGTCAGTCAGTGCAGCCATCACGACTTCGGCTTTGCGCGGATGTAGTGCCAGCGGGGTGTTAAATAGCCGTTGGGCCAAATGGGGTAAATTCATTACTCTACCTTTGGATCTTGAATGGTTTTATCAGCGGGAACATCCAGTTGCGCCCATGATGGCGGAGTCAAACCGCGTTCTTCGAATGCATCAAGTTCACGCTTACGCTGATCGAGCATCTCTTCCCAGTCTTCACCCGCGTTCTCTGCTGCCTCCATCTCAAGAGTAGAAAGCCCGGCATCCATACCCAAGATAGCGCCCTTCTTCTCCGCAACAGGATCTACCCATCCACGACCCGGCCCCATCCACTGCGCCCGGCAATAAGCCGCCCGTGCTTCTAAGAAATCAGGCGCACCAGCCGGTAACGGTAAATCTTCTATGTCGTGAATTTCTTCAATAAACGCGGTCAGAATGGGTTGAGCAAAGCCGATTGAGAAATCAGC
>NZ_CAWNXG010000074.1:0-8592 GCF_963878145.1 Photorhabdus sp. S10-54
GGCGGAAACGGCGCAAGCGACGCAGGGCCGCCAGTTGCGCGGCATCGGGTTCAGTTTGCAAACTGCCGCCCCACAGCAGGAGCGTACGATGGCCCTCCAGCCAGTGTTGCGTCGTCAGCCCCGGTGCGATGGCTTCCACCTGTTCAGGTTCGCCCACCAACAACAAGATACGGACTTTATACCACCAGAACAGGCCATAACGACGGTGCAGACGATCGCCTAAATCACTGACTATTGGCGCAGACTGGCTGAGGCGAGTTTCAGCTTGTGCAGTCTCTGGCCGGAATGGTTGTTGCGCTTTATTCTGCCGTATATACTCCCATGCCGTGCTCCCCAATAAGCCTATCAGTATGGCTGGAAAAAGCGTGGCATAGGCATACCACGCAAGGTTCAGTAACCCATTGTCCGCAAGCAATGCCTGATTTAAATAAATCAGCAGAAAAAATATTCCGGCAAGACTCAGCGTAATAAAAACATATCCCCGAAGGCCATAGTGATGATCATGACTCGCGTTCATCGATGTAACTCCTTCGTCACTAAATAAAGTATCGCACTACCCTCGGGTAATTGATTGATAATGATATGATCGCTATTTGTCAGACCAGTGGCCTCGGTCAGCATGGCTGAGGTCAGAAACACAGACAGCGGCCCCGGTGGACCAAAAGTATGGTCGATTAAATGAACAGGATTTTCCGGGACAAAATGGAATGGACTATCACGGCCCTCCATCATCAGTTCAGTCAGCATATTTTGAGAAACCCCCGTCATCCAGAGGTGCTGCATACTGTTTTTGGCAATGCGGTTATACTCAAATAACATTCTGAAATCTTTCTTTATTTCCCCGGGTAATGATGGCAGCGCCCTTCCCATACCCGCCAGAACGTTTAACTTTTTCTGGGCGACAAATGCCGTTGAGGAAAGTAACTGAGCAGACAAAAATTCGCTGTACACTTCTTTACCGCCTTTGGCAGGCCAGCACTGGCAGGCGATAACCATTATCAGCCCCTCAAAAGCCGCTTTGTCGTACAATGACGTTATTACCTCCCTGCTCTCTATTTGAGTGGGAACCAAACTCCACTGTTGTTGCACACACTCTTGATGATGAGACAAATCCATTGAAGGGGCACCAGCAAGATAAATGGTGCATAAAAGCGAGCGATACCCCGAACACTGTTGCTCAAACTTATCATCAACTTTCGCCAATAACTGCCGGATATCCGTTGATGGCACAGACAGCGCCCGTCCGGCATCGGGAAAAGCCGGAATATCTTTCGGTTTACCCAACAAGGGGGCTATGCCCTGTGGTTCTGGCGTCAGAATAAAGTTGCCGACCACCGCCAATTGCTTTCTGCTCCATTGCTGCCACTGGAAACGGGTTTCGGCACTGGCGGCTTCCCAGGCTTGCGCCGTAGTACAGAATCGCTCATAGCGGTTTAGTACCGCACCAAATAACAGCATCCAGCCGAAAAAGGCCGGTAAGCTGCCATACAGTACGACCTGCAATAAATCGGGAGTTTCTCTCAGCACAAGCGCCATACCTGTGCCCACCGCCAGCATCAGCAATAAAATCATCCCCCACAACCCATAACGCACCGGCGCCACGATACGAAGCCGGGGGATCTCTGGAATAGGCCAGCTCATGACGATGACTCAACCTGGTTATGAGGCATTGAACTCAATACTCGACACCCACACTGGCAGCGACAATAATGCACCACTACAGCGCGGCCATTTTCCTGAACGGTATTATCCCCCTCAATAATGGGATTAATACCGTGCCCGTCTAGCGGACAATTAATGAGATCACCCACCAAAGCGGCCTGTTTACCGTCGAAATACATTGTTGAAGAAGCGGTAATCACTTTTCCACCTCGATCGGTGGCATCACCTAAATAAACAATACCAGACATTGTGATATCCTCTATTGATTATCGAAATAACCCTAAATAAACCATCAGATATCAGGAGATAATATTTCATCCCGATATATCTCATTATTGACTTTAATCTGAAGGGCCCCATACCTTTAAAAACTGAATTAAAAGATAAATAAGCGGCCCACTCAATAACACCACTACAGGGATTAAGAACAGCAGGACTTTGTATTTCTTTCGCTTAATGCATTGAACCGTCCGATAAATGACATAACCATCAATAATCATGATGACCGGCCAGGCATAATAGAAAACGAGAAAAACACAGACTAATACCACATCACAAAAATCAAATTTAATCACATTGAACCCACCATGAGTGCATTATTAAAAAAACCGACCTCTCACAGAAAGAATACCCCCGTCGCCAATAAAATCGGCAAACTCTTTTTTATCCAATTTTCACCGCCTGAGTCATTCTGACAACTGAATGTAAAATGCCTATTGGTATTTTAATGCTTTATCCACCTTGATTAGATTAACCCTTATATCCCTATAAAGGATTTAATTTAAAACACATGTTATCGGGGATCGAAAGCGCCGGGTCTGACTCTGACGGTCTGACTAATAGCATCCCAGAACGCCACTATTTCATTCTGGCTATAGGCTGTCGGTGTCTCTTCATCATTGACCACCGTCAAATCAAATACCGGTGTTTTTTTTCCGCCGGTTTTCTCATTAACCAATAATGTAAACAGATAACGAGGATTATCATTGTTCGGCTGACGACCCGACAGCAACAGCTCTTCAGTATCCAACCCGTTTATTTTCCGTTTCCCTTTGCGGAAAACCTTTCCCCGAGACAGCATGGTTTCAATTACACCAAGACGTTCCAGCATACTGTCTTTTTCACGGATATAATTATTGCTCATCATAGTGGCATTCAGGTAATTATTCGGATTCGTTTTATATACTAACTCTATAAATTCCTTATCTTTTTTATTATCAGCAATAAATGCATGAGGAATACAGTTTCCGGCGGTAGTGGGTATTTCCGTTTCTTTACGTCCCTGTATACGGGATAATAAGTCTTTCAACTCTGCCAGTTTCGTTGGCACAGTATTGGTATAGATATTAGGATACTTTTCCCGATCTTTGTCATAACGTGGCGCAGAACTATCCTCCGCTTTCATTTCCACCCCGTTACTGTACAGATGGGCTTCCAATACCCGAGCCATATCTGGTACACTTTGGTCCTCCATACGCTCGAAAATAATCCCCTTCATCCCCTGAGGTAAGCGGTAAATATTCTTTAGATAGGGCATATCAACGGGATATGACGTCTTCATCTGCCGTAACGCGTCTTCCCGTAATTGAATACGCTGTTCAAAGGCAGGTGGATAGAGCAGACGGGTTTCTACCAAGTTATCATTCACCCAAATAGCATCATTTAAGGTGTTATTATATTTTTTCGGTAAATCAACCAAATACCGGCCAATACAACGGGTTTGTAAGTTTGCTAACATTTCCGTTGTCACTTTCTTTTCCTTTTCAGTTAACACAGGGTGATAAGGGCCAGGTAAATACCACCGCCACAAGGCATAAATCGCCACACCAGCCAACAAAATAAGTAAGATATTTCTTTTATTCAATTTTTACCGCCCAGACAATTTTGGTGATTGAACCTAAAGTATGTATTGGTATTTTCTTAATCTTTTCCCACCCTGATTATTAACCCTTATATCCCTATAACGGCTTTAATTTAAAACACATGTTATCGGGGATCGAAAGCGCCGGGTCTGACTCTGAGGGTCTGACTAATGGCATCCCAGAACGCCACTATTTCATTCTGGGTATAGGCTGTCGGTGTCTCTTCATCATTGACTACCGCCAAATTAAATACCGGTGTCCTTCTCCCTCCCGTTTTTTCATTGACCCGTAATGTAAACAGATAACGAGGATTATCATTGTTCGGTTGACGGCCCGACAGTAATAGCTCTTCAGTATCCTGCCCATTTATTTTCCGCGCCCCTTTGCGCAAAGCCTTCCCCCGGGACAGCATGGCTTCAATTACGCCAAAGCGTTCCAGCATACTGTCTTTTTCACGGATATAATTATTAGTACTCATTCTGACATTCAGGTAATTATCCGGGTTCGCTTTATACAATAAGCCTATATCTTCTTTATCCTTTTTATTATCGGCAATAAATGCATGAGGAATACAGTTTCCGGCGGTAGTGGGTATTTCCGTTTCTTTACGTCCCTGTATACGGGATAATAAGTCTTTCAACTCTGCCAGTTTCGTTGGCACAGTATTGGTATAGATATTAGGATACTTTTCCCGATCTTTGTCATAACGTGGCGCAGAACCATCCTCCGCTTTCATTTCCACTTTTATTGCCACCCCGTTACTGTACAGATGGGCTTCCAATACCCGAGCCATATCCGGTACACTTTGGTCCTCCATACGCTCGAAAATAATCCCCTTCATCCCCTGAGGTAAGCGGTAAATATTCTTTAGATAGGGCATATCAACGGGATATGACGTCTTCATCTGCCGTAACGCGTCTTCCCGTAATTGAATACGCTGTTCAAAGGCAGGTGGATAGAGCAGACGGGTTTCTACCCGATTATCGTTCACCCTAGCCGCCTCCACGGTATTGTTGTAGTTGGCTGGCAAATCAACCAGATACCGACCAATACAGCGGGTTTGCATATTTGCTAACATTTCCGTTGTCACTTTCTTTTCCTTTTCAGTTAAAACAGGATGATAAGGATCAGGTAAATACCATCGCCACAAGGCATAAATAGCCACACCAGACAACAAAATAAGTAAGATATTTCTTTTATTCAATTTTTACCGTCCAGACAATCTTGATGATTGAACCTAAAATACGTATCGGTATTTTCTTATCCTTTCCCATCCTGATTTTTAACCTTTATATCCCTATAAAGGGTTTAATTTAAGACGCATGTTATTGGGAATAAAAAGCGCTGGGTCTGACTCTGACGGTCTGACTAATAGCATCCCAGAACGCCACTATTTCATTCTGGCTATAAGCTGTCGGTGTCTCTTCATCATTGACCACCGTCAAATCAAATACCGGTGTTTTCTTTCCGCCGGTTTTCTCATTTGCCAGTAACGTAAACTGATAACGCGGATCATCACTATCCGGCTGTAATCCCACCGCCAATAATTCCTCGGTATCCAGCCCATTAATTTTTCGCGCGCCTTTACGCAAAATATCACCCCGGTACAGAAATGCTTTAATTTGGCCGATACGCTCCAGCATACTGTCTTTTTCACGGATATAGTTATTCGTTTGTATTCTCACATTCAAATAATTATCCGGGCCAGTTTTATATAATGCACCGATATCTTCTTTATCTCTTTGATTATCTGCAATAAACGCATTGGAAATACAACTTCCCGCTGTAGTCGGAATTTCTGTTTCTTCACGTCCGTGTATACGGGACAAAAAATACCTTAATTCAGTCAGTTTTTCTGGCACATCATTATTATAAATATCAGGATGAATCTGCCGATCTTTGTCATAACGTGCAGCGGAAGCATTTGTCGCTCCTATTTCCACTTTAATCGCCACGCCATTGCTATATAGATGGGCTTCTAATACCCTGACCGCATCCGGGACACTTTGATTTTGCATACGTTCAAAAATAATCCCTTTCATTCCCTCGGGGACAGAGTAAATATTTTTTAAATAGGGCATATCAACGGGATATGACGTCTTCATCTGCCGTAACGCGTCTTCCCGTAATTGAATACGCTGTTCAAAGGCAGGTAAATAGATCCGTTGAGTTTCTACCCAATGATCATTCACCCGGGAAGCATTCACCGTATCATGATAGTTTCCCGGTAAATCAACTAAATATCGACCGATACAACGGGTTTGTAAATTCGCTAATAGTTTGTCCACAGCTAATTTTTCCTTCTGATTTAATACAGTATGTGGGGGATAGGGCTCTAACCGGTGCCACATCCCGTAAAACACCAGCATAAACAGGCTGGCAATTATTATGGAGAGCGTTTTTTTTCTACTCATCAGGATAGGCCAGGGAAGTTTGGTTAATAGATTGCGCTATTTTGACAATCGCCCGCAGGGTAAAAAAACGGGTATCGTCAGTATTATAGGCACCTTCATGATCAACCTCCGCCCCCAATATTGAACGCAGACCGCTGGCGGTAAACTTCCCGCCCTCAACTGGCACCGTGCCATCACCGGGCTCTTGCGGATCCGCTATAGTAAAAGTTTGTATTAGAGAATAGTCATTGCCAAGTTTTATTGGATATTTGACACTGCGCATATCTGAAAGCTCCGCATTCATCGGGTCAAATATCGGGCTATTAAATGCCAGTTCAAGATTACCTTTCCGATTAAAATAATCTTTACGTGCTACCCAGCGGACGGTGCCATAAGAGAGGTGTTTAGTACTGTTACCATAAAAAGCATAGGTATTGCTGTGATAACAATCAGTTAACCCTTCGATAAAAGGCCGGACTACGTAGGACAACAGGTGAGTATATTTTTTCCAATCTGCCTGCATTACTGACCGGTTTTTTGCCTTATTTTCCGGGTTAATTAAACGTTCTTCGCATAATCCCCACCATTTATCGCGCTGCAAATAGATTTCTTCATAAGGATCACGCTCCGGTAAGCTATAGCGTGTATTTCCATCCTCAATCTTCAACCACCACTTACCGTATCTCAAACCGGGTAATAACTGAAGTGGTCCCGGTGACTGCGCCATCACGGCAGTGAATTGACCGCCATCTTTGCCTATGACTAATCCAGTCGGGCTACCTTCACCTGCTTTCATCCGCTTATAAGCCGTCGGTGCACCAAATGTCGGCATCACACCATGCACAATCCCCAGGAGCCTGTCATGCCCCTCCAATATTTCTGAATAGTGACGTGCCACCAGTCCCCCCATTGAATGCGTGACCAGTATCACCTTCTCACAAGGCTGACACCGCCGTTTATAGCCCGTAACCACTTGGTCAATATAGTCCGCCAACCGGTTTGCTGACTCCACATTAGACTGAAGCCAGTTATACCCCATCACATGAACCGGAAACTGATATTGATAACTCAGCTTAATTTCATCCCGTGTCAGTTTGGCTTCCCCCATCTCAGCCTGTAAATCCATCAACTCCAGTTGCTGACGCAGTGTCTGCTTTCCCGTCTTATTCAACCGGTTATGCAATAACTCATCCTGATCATCCAGCGCCGCCTGAAGCCAGGGCAAAAATTCACCGTAGCTCATATAGGCGACCTCACCCCAACCTCGCTCCTTTCGCGAAGGAAATTTAGGGCCTTCTTTATGATTGTCGTCTACTCTGCCCCGTGAATCGACAATAGTATTTTCCGGATCAAGCAACTTTTTTCGATCTTCTGCGCCCTTTAAAACCCAGTCCTTCAAAGCACCCAAGCTGCTGTTTAAACGCCAAACTGGCGTTCCATTTTTATCCTGCAAATTACTCCCCATCACCCCGGGCAAAAAAATCACCGGAATAACCCGGTTTGGTACCTTATAACAAATCGCCGTCAGGTTCTTTTCACTGGGCGCATTAACTAACGGGTAATACAGACTGCCATGCTCGTCATAAACAGGCTGAACAACCATTTTTTCTGATGAATCGGACATCATTACTCCTTACCTTCTTTTAAATAGAACTTCATTGCTTCCACCCCTAATTGCTGCTGTTTGGTCACCTTACCATCCGAGCCGGTTGTCGAAGGTTGCTGACCATTGTCCTGATTGTGTAAAAGGCTGCTTTGATGGTTCACCGGTGAATCATCAAAAGGCCAGAGCACCTGCGGCGTTACAGAAAAATCCGTTGTCTCACGTTGGGAAGCCATCTGATTAAAACTCTGCCCACCAAATTTTTGCCACACCGCCGCCCGCTGGATAATGTTATTGGGCGCCCCACTTTCCACCTGCCCGTTGCCAATACGGATATATCCCCCGCCACAAGCCAATAAAATCTCCTCTTTGGCACTGATGATCACTTTGCCCTCATGGCTGCTCACCGTGATATCTTTCAGCGCTTCCAGCCCCATTGCATCACCCTGTGCCTGAATATCTATCCGGCCTCGGCTGGCAAACAGTTTGATCCCCAGCTTTTCGGCAAACAAGCTGATCATCCCACCGGCAGCCACCGTGAATTTTTTCAGCACACTGAAATCGGTATTTTTCCCACTGGTGGCAATAATATTTCCCCCCGCGGAAAGCTGGAGACTTTTCGCCGTCGTCTGAGCGATACCCTCGGGTGCGGAAAGTAACAGCGCTGATTTTCTCAGTTCGGTTAACGTGTCACTCAGTAACGTTTTCTGTTGCTGCAAATCCGCTAATTCAGCTTTGGCGGTTTCAGCCGCACCCCGTAATGCTTCGGTTAACGCCTGCGCCTGTTGTAACTGACCGATTGCCGCCTGCATTGCCAACACATCTCCCCCCGCGTTGGCCTGTTTATCCGCACTGATAAACAGCCCTTTACCGGCCCGAATCGCTCCCCAGTCATCAGTACGCAGCTCAAAACCCGCGCCCCGTTTATCCGGGTGTGGTCGCTGACTGTCCACCAGATGCCCCAGGTTGAGCTGGCTCTTACCGCCGTATTCAGTACTCAGTTTGATGTGTTCCCGACCGCGCTCGTCGTCCATCCGCAATTTGTTATTCGCCGGGGTACGCAGGACGTTGC
>NZ_CAWNXG010000075.1:0-8645 GCF_963878145.1 Photorhabdus sp. S10-54
AAAAACAGGACTAAGAACTACAATGAGGGTGCTGTCTATTGTTATCCCTATTACCTTGGTTTCTGCATTTTTTATAATGGAAAACGCCGTCAGTAAAGGTTGCTATAGTAATGAGCAGAATTTTTATGAAAGGAAAGATGCTCTTTGCTATGGAACTGGCAGAATCACACAAGTGACCATAGGTGATAGGAATCTTGAAATAGATCGCTTTATGGTTTTATCAAAAAACAAGGTAGTCATTCATACAAAAGATGGCGGTGATTTTGTTGGGTCATATGCGAACGGTACGTTCATTGTGAAGTGGCTTGATGATTTAGTTTATTAGATATAAGTTCAGCATTGCAGTAAGCCCCGCTTGGGGCTTTGATAATAAACTTTATCCACCGCGCATCACTTTAGCGGCATTCCTTTTCGCAAGTGATATCGCTCTTTTTATATCATCTAGCAGAGACTCAGCTCTTTTGATATCTTCAAGTGCAGCTTCTATAGATGAATTTGGCAGCCATTGCTTTGAAATGATATCCACCTGTTGAATATTGTCGCTGACAATATTTCGAGTATCTCCATTTATTATGTTGATCCTATGTTTGCAGTACATTCCGTTTTCGCCTGCCGGGCAAGTGCAGAATGCTAGGAAATCTTTTCCGTCTTTTATAAAAGTAGCCTTATATGGCTCTTCCGCTGATCCTTGCACGAGAAAATTTATTTTTTCCATGAAACGCCTCATGAGCTGAGTTTATCAACTATTTCTTGGTTTCTATCAGTTTTTTGATTTTTTCAACATCCAACTCAATAGAAACCAATCTTTCTTCTATGCTTGGTTTATGAACTATATCTGAATTTTGAGAAATCCAATTTTCAATGGCCGCAACCATTTCGGCGTTAAGAGATCGTCCTGTTTTATCAGCAATTCTTGCCATTTCCTCTTTTAATTCAATAGGAAGTCTTAAATTAACTTGAGGGTGTTTGTATGGTCGCTTGGTCATTATGAGTTTCTATTATTCAGTTAACTACAAGATAGATTAAGTGCGTACCTATTGACTATCAATACGTACCATATTAATATGTATGCGTACCACATACAAAAGCAGACAAAGGAGATGTTAATGAAAGTGGCTGAACCCGTATCTGTTCGGATGCCAACAAAGCTAAAAGAGATTCTTCAATCGATAGCTGATGCAGGTGATAGATCTTTGAGTAAGGAAATTCTTCGGAGAGTGAAGGAGTCACTAAAAAATGAAGGGATAGTTATCCCAGAATGACAAAACCCCAAAGGCTAGCACCAATGGGGTCTTATAGTGGCCGGAAATCTTAGAGGAAAACCGACATGTCAAGTATAGCAATTAATGAAATGCATAACACTATCAATGCTGAAAATTTGCCTGTTATTACCCATAACAGCATTCCAGTAATTACTACTGAGTTGCTAGCTAAATTGTATGGGACTGAAATTATCAATATTCAAGTTAATTTCTCTCGTAATGCAGACCGTTTTATTGCCGGGAAGCATTATTTTAAACTTGAAGGCGAAGAGCTTAGGGAGTTAAAGCGCGAACTTACTCAAAGTAAGTCTGTGAAAATTGCTAGGAATGTCAGAGCGTTAACACTGTGGACAGAGCGCGGAGCAGCACGTCACGCCAAAATGCTGGAAACAGATCAAGCGTGGGACGTATTCGAAGCACTGGAAGATTTTTATTTTAACCAGAAAGAAGGTGAGTTCCTTGGAAAACAACAGGAATTACCAGTACCTCATAAAACTCAATTCACTGATGAAGAGTTGTGTAGTTTATGTTGGTTATGGAGAAATGCTGTTGAGATGATTAGTTCAATATCTGATGTTTATCCCATTTTTCGAGCAGCAGAGCATAGGCTTGCAGGTAAATACTATTCAATGCAACGTGAATATCCACGAAACACAAATATAGTCAGACGTTTGCTAGAAAGAGAGACAGCACATATTGAGTGTGCATCGTTTATTGATAATGACTGGCGAGTATTGCACAGTCTGAGAATTCCTAATAGTCCGTTCTAAGCCCAAAGCCAAGGATGGCTTAACAAATAACCCGCTCTAATAGCGGGTTACTTAGAAAAATTAAGCATGGGTTGCCGGTTTTATCAAGCTTTCCGCTGGTATTCCGAACATCTTATGTAAATTCCATACCATCGGTAGTGTAAGGTTACGCTTGCGATTAAGTATTTCATACACACGATTTACTTTACCAATCGCGGGTACCAAGTCTTTTGCTGTCAATCCAGATTGTTCCATTCTGAATTTTATAGCTTCAATCGGGTCTGGCGGGTCTATGTGATAGTGTTCTGCTTCATAAGCTTCAATAAGCAGCACCATTACTTCCATGTAATCAAATTCAGGTGTTCCGATTTCAGGCTGATTATCGAAAAGTGGCGAAATAGCCTTTAACGCTGCTTGATAGTCTTGTTCGGTACGAATAGGTTTAATGTTCATTTTTACTCCGGTTCTACGGTATTGGCATCTACAGTATCGTATTGTTTATGTGTGCCAATGAATTTTACGTACACCCAGCCGATGGGATAAACAATAGAAACTATCAGGCGGTAGCTGTTCCCTTTAATGTTAAATACCACGCGATTGTTTTTTAGAATACTTGCGTTACGGTACTGGGTTTTAATTTCAGCAGGGGTTTTCCAAGTTGCTTTCTTGGCCTCGTCAACCCACGCCTTTAACTGTTGTTCAGCATCGGGATACGTTTCCCAGAACTGTTTTAATGTACTGACTGAGATGATTTTCATAAAGTTATACTAGTCCCAATTTGGGATAAAAGCAACTATTTATGCCGCTTAATTGCGGTTTTTTTGTATCTAAAATAACCACAAGGTGGTGATATGCCATTGATTAAAGACGCCATTTCATCACTTTTGGGGAAAGATGAGGCTTGGAAATGGTCGGAACATTTGCATCCGGCATCATTCCGGGGTGTGCCATTTGCCGTAGTTTCAGGTGAAAGCGTTTTCGGCAGACGCCAGGCTGTGCATGAATATCCTTATCGTGATACGGCATGGATTGAAGACCTTGGGCGCAGTAGCCGAAAAATCACCTTGCGCGGCTTTATTATTCAAGACAGTAAAGTTTATTCCGCGCCGGATGTAATCACTCAACGTAATAATTTGGTGGCAGCGTGTGAAGAAGGAGTAAGTGGCACGCTCATTCACCCCACGCTTGGGGAGTTAACTGTCAGCGTCACTGAATCGGGCTTACGTGTAAATGAAAGTGCGGATAATGGCCGGGTGTTTGAGTTCACGCTTACAGTGATTGAATCTGGCCTGAAAGTCTTTGCTGTCACAAATAGCACGGCGGCAGACAGCAAAGTAAATACAAATTGGCTCAGAACGGCTACAACAACCGCTGCAAAATTTATCGCTATGGTGAAAGGCGAGATCCGCACTGTCACACAGGCCGTTAAAACTATAAAGCAGACCGTTAATTTCTGGGAAAACATGGTGCAATCGTCAATTGATGAAGTCACCAATCTTAGTGACATGTTGAATTCCACGTTCGGTAGCAAACGTTACGGCCGTTACAGCCGAGGCAAGATCGGCGGCTCTGTGTCCGGGGCAACCGGCGTTGTACTGCGAAACAATGACAGTGAAAACTATAAAAAGGTAGTCAATGAAAAAATGGCCGGGGCGGTGATGGGGCGAGAGGCAATATCAAAAGCCCTCTCACAACTCAACAATGCTAATTCGATTGAAGGGCTGGCTGGTGGGGTGCAGTTAGTTATCAATGTGATCATTAGCGTAACGGGCAGTACAGCAGAGAAAGTCCGGGTATTTGAAAATCTTGCCAGCTTTAAAAATACGCAATATCAGCAGAGTAGTGTTGATAGAGACGTAGCAGAAGCCACGACATTGTTACTCGTTGTTCTGTCTGCCGGGGCGATGGCGAAAACAGCAAGTGAGCTTATTCCGGCCAGTCGTGACGAAGCCGCAACCATTCAGCGACGTGTTTGTGAGTCTCTTGATAACGCGATCATTAAAGCGGGTGACTTAGCGGCTGATAATGTTTTCCAGGCTCTTGTTCAGCTACGTTATGAATTTGTTGAAAGTTTCTCGTTGAAGGATGCCAAGGGAAGATTAACCCAGTTTAACTTGCCTTCTGTATTACCTGTATTGAATATTGCTAACAGAATTTATCAAGATGCTGAACGCAGTGATGAATTGGTACAAGCCGTCTCTCCCATTCACCCGGCATTTATGCCCGTTAAGTTTAAGGCGCTGAAACAATGAAAGATGATGAGTTGTCGTTAGTGATCGGCGGGCGCCGTATTTTCGGATGGGACAGTGTACGGGTAACGAGAGGCATAGAACGATTACCCTCTGACTTTGATTTGATGTTAATGGATTATTACCCCGGCAATGATGAGAAGCAGCTTGTAGAACCGGGTGAAAAGTGTGAAGTGTTTCTTGGTGATGACAGAGTTGTAACGGGCTATATAGATAGCTGGAACCCGTCTATTTCTAAAAATAAACACGAAATCAAAGTTGCGGGACGGGGTAAATGTCAGGATTTAGTAGACTGCTCAGCGAAGTGGCCGAACAACGTTATCAGTCAGGCTACTCCGCTACAGATTGCTCAGAAACTGGCCCAATGGTACGACATTCAGGTGACCTCTGATGTTGATGACATGCCAACTGTCCCTCAGTTCACACTGAACTGGGGTGAGTCCTCGCAAGAAGTCATTGATCGCGTTACCCGGTTTGCAGCATTGCTCTACTACGACTTGCCTGACGGTAATTTAATCATGACGCGGGTAGGCACAGAACTGGCAGCGAGTGGGGTTGAGCAAGGGAAGAACGTCGAAACATCAGATTACAATAGTTCAATGAATGAACGGTTTTCTGAGTACACCGGACTTTCATTTGCTATTAGCGGACTCAATGAGACAAGTAATGATAGCGGTTATGATGTGGTCACGTTAGCAACAGCGAGTGATCCTGAAGCGAAAAAGATGCGTTATCGGAACTATGTCACCATTATAGAAAGTACGCTCATATCAGCAAAGCGATCACAAGAGTCCATTGATTGGGAAATGAACCGACGCTACGGGCGCTCAAAAGTGCTGAAAGTCACAATTGATAGCTGGCGGGATAGCAGCGGTAAATTATGGCAACCCAATACTCTAATTCCTATTCATATGCCTATTTTCGGCCTTGAGAATGAGCAATGGCTTTTATCAGAAGTGACATATACACGTAACGGTGATAACGGCACACAAGCGCAATTAGTCTTAATGCCTCCGGCTGCTTTTGCCGTACAACCGTATGAGTTTTACGCAATTTTGAGAGAGACGATCAGATGATGAATGATGCAATCAGAAAGTTATCTCGACGGGTTGAGATGATGTTAGGGCTTGGCAAAATTAAGACTTCACGCGATAGCGGAAACATTCAAGTTGTCCAGTATCAAACGCCGATTGAAGTCCGCGACAATACGGCAAGAATGGTTGAATTTGGTTTCTCGTCTGCATTGCCGCCTGGAACAGATGTTGTGATTGGTTATCTCGGCGGGGACCGCTCAAGTGCTGTTGTGATTGCAAGCAACAATAAAAAATACCGGCATAAGAATTTAAATCCCGGTGAAGTGGTGCTTTATAACCAGTGGGGCTTACACATCTTACTGACTGAGTCAGGGATCACAATTGAAGCTAAAGGCCAGCCGGTTACTGTGAATAATGCAACTCAGGTAACTATTAACGCAAGCGAGAGTGTGCTCTGTAATACGCCAATTTTAAAAGTTACTGGTGATATCGTCGATAACTGCAACAGTAATACGTCAACAATGAAACAGTTACGTGATTCGTATAACCGACATGCGCATAAAGTATCCGGCGTGGAATCAGGCAGTTCAACGGTGACGAGCCAGCAAACCGGGGAGCCAGTGAAATGAGTGATATTACTTCGTACTGGGATGTGAATAAAATTCATGCTGACTGGTTATCTGGGAACGGGGATTTGGTCACAGGCAACGACTTGCAAACCGCAATAATAATCAGCTTGTTTACAGACCGTCAGGCTCGTAGTGATGACGAAATTGACGGAGTTGATAGAAAAGGCTGGTGGGGTGATATCGGTTCAGATTATCAAATCGGCTCTCGATTGTGGCTGATACGGCGCCAAAAACTGACTGCCGCAGTAGCACTAAAAGCAGAAGATTACGCGCGTGAGGCGCTACAGTGGATGTTAGACGATGGTGTTGTAGCTTCTGTAAATATCAACACTCAAATCGTTTATCCGAACCGGTTAAACATGATTATTCGTTATCAGCGCCCCGGAAGAGAAAGCGAAGACTTAAGATTTTTCTGGGTATGGGAACAACATAATGCCATTTAAACGACAAACACTATCAGAATTGCGTGAGCAGAACCGCAGTTTTTTACAGTCTGAACTTGATGATGTTGGTACATTGCTAAGATATTCAAACATGGGCGTTCTTGCGGACATGGACGCAGGAATGTCTCATCTGCACTACGGTTATCTTGATTATATCGCATTGCAAACCACCCCCTTTACTGCAACAGATGAGCACTTAGCTGGTTGGGGGGCAATGAAAAAAGTCTTTCGTAAATCGGCTAACGCTGCGATTTGCAATGATTATTTATTTACTGGTACCGAGGGATCAATTATCCCGGCAGGGACGATACTAAATCGCGGTGACGGTTATCAATACAAAACTCTTTATGATGTTCGTATTGCGCAAGATGGCGCCGCTAATGCATTAATAACCGCGATTCTGCCCGATATTTCTGATGATGTGACGGGTGGGGGAAGTGCAGGTAACGCTGACGCAGGGACGACTCTGACTCTCGATCAGAGTATTGCCGGTGTTGATGTTCAGGGAAAAGCGGTAACGCCAATTATCGGCGGGGCTGACATTGAAAACGAGTCTGATTTTCGCTCACGGATTTTGCTTGCGTATCAAGGGCTTTTGTCCGGTGGTTCTGATGATGACTATAGGCTTTGGGCCTTATCCGTACCAGGCATTACTCGTGTGTGGATTCGGCGCCGGGCAATGGGCGCAGGTACTGTTGGCATTTACATTATGTGCGACAATAACGGCAAAGGCGGTTTCCCAACGGGTACGGATGGATTTTCCAGTCTTGAAAACTACGGAACAGCGGCAACAGGGGATCAAGCGAGAGTTGCCGATTATATCTATCCGTTGCAGCCAGTTACTGCGTTAGTGTGGGTTTGCTCCCCAATTCAACGTAAAATTGATATCACAATCAACGGGATATCTTATGTTAGTCGTGATGTGACAAGTGCCATAGCGGCGGCAATTGATAATGTATTTTTTGAAAGTGGCAATCCAGACGGGACAGGGAGAGTGCTTATATCCGAACTGCAATATGCGATTGCTGATGTGCCGGGAACGGCGGGATTTGTTATCGCATCTCCGACAAGTAACATTAAATTGGGGATCGGCGAGTTGCCTTTACGCGGCGAGGTTATCTATACATGAGTCGATATAGCGTAGAAGACTATACATCAGCATTAAACGGGCTATTGCCTGTTGGTCTGGCGTGGACTCGTCAGCATTCATCAGTCATGAGTGCCGTAGCAAAAGCAATTGCTCGCTCATATTATCGAAGTGATCGTGACGCGTGGGGATTAATTGAAGGCGCTTTCCCGGCAACGGCCACTATTATGTTGCCAGAGTGGGAAAAGTCATTAGGTCTACCCGACGATTGCGGTATCGGAGAAATTGATACTATTCCGCTCAGACAGAAAACCGTTGTCTCGCGATTATTAAGGGATGGCGGGCAGTCAAAAGAGTTTTTTATTAATCTGGCGGCAACGATGGGCTATACCATCACAATTACGGAATACCGACAAGCAAGGGCGGGCCAGTCAGTTTGTGGAGAGGCTTTGAACGGTGAAGATTGGCCGTTTACCTGGCGTATCAATGCCCCTAAAACTACCATCTTTTACGCTGTGGCCGGTGGAAGTTATTGCGGAGATCCGTTGCGTTCGTGGGGTAATAAACGGCTTGAATGTCAATTTAACCGTCTTTGCCCGTCACACACAATTTTACAGTTCGGTTACAGCAACTAATAACCCTTTATTTATTATTTTCAAATCACATTTATTGTGAGGTTTTGCTATGCAAAAAATTGGTGATATTACAAATACCGCAGATAAAAACGGTGAATTTACTAACGGCAATGTTGCTGCGGGTATTGCACCGACAATATTAGATGCAGGATGGTTTAATACCGTTCAGCGTGAATTAATTAATGCAATTATGGGAGCGGGAATTAAATTAGACAGTAAAAATGACAGCCAGCTTTTTGTTGCTATTAAAAAATTAATTGATAATAGCGCCGTAGAAATTCACGACGCCTCATTAACCCAAAAAGGCATCACCCAACTCACAGACAAAACAGGCAACAGTAATACCCTTGCAGCCACTCAGAAGTTAGTTTCTGATGTAAATGATAATGCAAATAGCAAACTTGCCAAATCCCAAAACGGCGCCGACATCCCTAATAAAAGTGAGTTTGTGAAAAACCTCGGCTTAGCAGAAACCGGCAATTTAGCTAAAAATGCGGTACCGAATAGTAGAAAAATTAATGGAAAAGCGTTAACCGGGGATATCAGTTTGAGTGCCG
>NZ_CAWNXG010000076.1:0-8499 GCF_963878145.1 Photorhabdus sp. S10-54
GGCGGAAACGGCGCAAGCGACGCAGGGCCGCCAGTTGCGCGGCATCGGGTTCAGTTTGCAAACTGCCGCCCCACAGCAGGAGCGTACGATGGCCCTCCAGCCAGTGTTGCGTCGTCAGCCCCGGTGCTATCGCTTCTACGAGCGCCTTTTTACCTGTCACCAGTAAAATTCGCACTTTAAAACGCCAGAAATAACCATAGCGCCGACGAACACGGCTTTTCAGCGCCCAAAAATAAGACGGCTCTTCCGAGGAAAGTGCTTTTCCTCTGAAGGCATTGGCGTTGACAGGCACTTTCTGTGGGGGTGTCCCCTGTTTGACGTCACGAATCAGGTTTAACAACCAGATGACGCCTACCATACTGACTATCCAGACAACTATCTTGAATGCTAGCGTATTTAATCCTAACTGATCCCCTCGGAGATATAGCAGCCCACCTGACACCAGTGCTATCAGCAGGGTTATCAACCCCACCCCCAGATTACGGGTAATAAACGCTTTAGACATAGGAATTTCCTGATGTTATCGCCGGGTTTACTGGGGAGACCGTCCCCAGTTGTAACGTAGCATTCTGAGAAAGCAGAAAAAGCTGAGGGACATGTTGATATTCCGCCATTCTCATAGCGAGCGTCAGGGTAAACCAGTCGGTAAAATCCCCTGATTTCCCCAGCCAGTGGCTCACACACTGGTGATCCGGCATGACCGGTGCTGTCGTCACTTCTGGTGATAACGAAGATGTCAATACTTGATTCAGTTGGATAAATAAGCGATCTTTTATGGCGGGATCAGCATCGTTGTCCCACAGTGTCCCCGCCGTGACAGCCGGGCATTGATAATGCAGAAACCGGGCGATATCCCGTTGAGCATCATCAGGCGTTGTCGTCATTGTACGATACAAACAACATTTTGCCGGCAGCTTAGAAGACGATGCTGTTAATAACCAGGCTACTGCGCCATCACTGGCTCTGCTGCGCTCATCGGGACTTTCCCACGACCATGTGATTATCAGCATCAGATCCTGGCTTTCCGTCACCAGCCAGTCATTGAGTTGACTGGCATAATCCGGTTTCAGCACAACAGGGCCTTGTAACTGCGACAACGAAAACCCCAGCTTTTGCCAAATCTGGCAGAATTGATGCCAAACGGTTTCTGCGACCGGTAAAGGGAAATAGAGAGTCAACTGACGGCGAGTAACATGTTTCAGCAAACTCTGGCGCATCGGTCCTAACACCTCTTCAAACAAGCGGGTATACCCCGGGAAAGGTGGTAAGACCAGGGGACTATCGCCATTGACTAACACCGCACTGTCCGCCGGTGACGGGACTTCAGGCGGAAAAACCGCATGATAATCCACGACCTTCATGCCCTGTGAAGCCCACGCTTGCCAATACGCTTCCTGCAAGGCATTTTCCTGCGTCAGTAGCTCCGCCTGCTCCAATTCCACGCCGTAACGAAAAAACTGCCAACCGGCTATCAATCCGAACACCATCGCGGTTCCTACCACCGCAACCACGGCGTAGAACACGCTACGGGGATCTTCAAACACGTACCAAAAACCACTGGCGGCTACCACGACAACAAAACACATCAGACTGAACAGTCTCCACCAGAGTGACCAGTTCAATGACGCTGGCCGGTGCACAACATGCGGTTCCGGAATTTCCCAGGTCATCACGCTTCCCCTCCGGTACCCATTTTCGATGTACTGGCAATGACATAACAACCGCATTGACAAAGGGCTTTATCAAAAGCCACCGGCTTGCCATCCGATATAAATTTGACATTGGCTTTGACAATACGGTTAATACCATGCCCTTCCAGCGGACAACTGACTACATCATGCAATAACGCAGCTTTTTTACCGTCAATCTCTATTGAGGAAGAAGCGGAAATCACTTCTCCGCCGCTGCTGAGTTTATCACCCAGGCGAATAATGCCTTCAAACATAATGACTCCGGTATAATTAAGAATAAACTTTTCACATCTCAAGAGCGGCAATAACTACTGTTTATCACCCTAATTATTTGACGCCGCCAGTGACAGCGTATTAACGACTTTTTCCAGCTCTGCTCTATCAATAAATTTCGTTGAACACACTATGTCGATTTTTTCCTTTGACTTAACGGAAACAATCATTTTATTTTTACGTAATTCAACCTGTTCAATACACCCATAAGGCAAAAAAATCGTTTTACTCAAAGCGGTCGGAGTTAATAAAAAACCGTCCTCTTTCTCGGCAAAGAAATAACGATGTTTTATTTTACGATATGAGACATAATGCATCACCGCCATCGTGATAAACGTACTACTTAAGCCTTTAATCAAGAGTAAAATAGCCCCGCCGCTCCAAATTAACGCTTTGTATCGATACTCGTCCCGTAAAAAACAAACCGCTCTATCTGGGATTGTATTATTATTCTCACACTCAGAAAATGAAGAAAGTGCCACGCGTTGAATAGATAATAAACACCCGATAAAATAAACCACCCCCAATGGAAAAACACTGGACACGATAAAAGAACTGATTTTTGCATACTTTGGCATTTTGATAATAATAAATTAACAATTTGCAGGAAAATGAAAACCTGTAGCACTTTATCCACGATAAATAACTCATCAACCACACTTTGTAATTGATAAGAAAGATCATCATAACCGGTATAAAGTACCTTGGTCGCCGCCAGTGAAGCCAAACATATTAATACATTAATGGCAAAACCAACGAAAACCATTTTATAGATCTGTTTCATAAAAAAACCTCAATTTACACAAAATTACCTATCACTCGAATAGTATTAGATAACACTTTACCTTCGATAATTCGCCGCTGATTTTTTCAAAGTTTCTCTGCGATTCAGAATCAATCAATTAGGTTGATTTCAGAATTTCAACCAATCTGATCAAAGAAATAATATCTTTAAACATCAAGCTTTTTACCTAGTCATTATTTGAATCAGTAATAATAGAGATGACTCAGGATACAATATTTATCCGGTAATACATCTTCGCTACCCTTAGCCAATGGCTCTGATTTCATCGCCTTAAGCCTTTTTCCAGTTAATTTCTCAAGGCTGATATTCTCTGGATTAGGAAAATCCAATACAGTGAAAATATCCTGAGCCAGTTTAACTGACGGAAACGGTTTTTTGATACTCAAATAGTACATATAGGGAGAGAGTGAAACCGAAAAAAACACACACCATAAAATTAATATTTCTGCTCCATCCCAAAAATGATCTTTAACAAAAAAAAGCCCGGCAGTAAGGGAAACAACAATAACAGCAAGGAATATGTAGCAAGTATAAAATATTTCGTCTTTTGCCTTTGAGCGGATCCCTTTATTACAACGCGGAGTAATAGAAATGACTCGGGTTTCAGGGTTTGCTAACGCATAGACAGCATAATACTCTTCCTGCTCTGTCACAGCTAATTCAACGTAGTCACCTATTTTCACGGTGGTCAACCCTAACCAACCATGAAAAGGAATACCGTTGATTTTTCCCCGCACAAAATGACATGCATCAGCTCGTCGTTCTTTCGTCTGTGAAGTCGCTGCTGCTGCTGCGCTATTGCCCATCATAGCAAACAATAACGCCCCAAACTGATCACGCTCCTCTTGGCAGGCAAATTCTTCGGGATCATATTCCCGATCGGTAAAATAACCCATGACACAGAGTGTCTCGAATTCTTCCAATACCCCACTGACTTTGATTAATGGCTTACGCGGCGGTAATTCCGACGGCGGCGGTTCTTTCGCTAAGATGGCATCCAGTACAGGAATCTTAGCCTGAAGCAACATTATTTCCTTTTCCATTTCTTCCCGGCTATCAGGAAATTCAATAGCATGTTTCCGGTTTACATTAATAACAATATCAATATCTTTTCTCTGACTTTTTATTTCCTTAAAGTCAATGGCATCTTTTAACATCTGACAGGTATTCATGAAATCACCTTAATTGCGTCAGCAAAGTTTTTACTTTGTTCTTCATACAGCGTATTTCGCTGTGATTCAGGATCAATCAATTGGGTTGATTTCAGATCACCATCCGGCTCTAAACCAAACACACAGCTACGGCACCATTTTTGTAACTGATTATCTACAAATAATGAAACCAGCCACTCAAGAATAAGAATACCAACCATTACCTGCCAGCTAGCGAGAAAACCAATAAGCCTGCCAGCAGCCAAAGACCCCAGTCTTTCTAAGATGATTTTAATAACATTGCCATTCGTCAGCTGTTTCCTTAGCAATATTTCCAACAACCCACCGGATACTTTTACCATCACGCCAATGTCAGCACCAATTTTGCAACCAATTAACCCAATAAACTGCCAGCGTCGTCGGCCTGACCATTCAGAGACCGCGTCACTGATATCCACCCCCAGATTTAATGCGGAAGCAACTGTGCCTGCACTCGCCCCAATAAACTTAATCGTGTCAGTCGCCGCCATATTTTTTATGCCGTGCTCAACTGCCGGCGTTACAATCTCCATCGCCGTACTCAGTGTGCCTAAAAACGCGGTAGTCACTTGGGCATGGCCCTTTGTATCCCCTTTACTCTCTTTTAACTGATTGGAAAACTCTAACCCATTGAAAATCAAAACCAGTAATTTAATCCGCGATTTCTTTAACGCGGGTTCTCCTTCAGCACTTTCAGTAAATTCTTTAAACCGATCCTGATATTCATTCTTTGTCCTTATTCGATTCTCAGATCCCGATGCCTTAAGCTCCTTCAACACCTGCTGCCTGAACGCATTACCATCTTTAAGTTGGGATACCGACAGTTCAACCGCCTGATCAAACGGCACACCGGAAATCACCGAGAACAGCGTTTTACTCAGCATTTCATTCCGGCTGTTCAGCACTTTCCCTAAACGGGTAAAATTAAAGAACCGGTCACCCAGCGTGACCAGTCGCCGGTCACAATGCAGCATTGCACGGGCAAACGAGCTGTTGGCCGCCGGCGGTTTTTCCAGCGCTTCATTCGCCTTATCGTAAGCCTCGGCCAGTTTCCCGCTCAATGACGACACAATGTCCATAAATTTTTCAATGTTTGCGGGTTTCACATCCCCCTTATTCATGGACATCTGTTGCAAAAATCCGCTCATTTCCGCCATCACATCCGGGTTATTCAGCAGTAACGAGCGCCAGACAATATTGCTCTCCGATAAGGTTGAATACTGGTCGATTAAGCGGTCTAAAAATGCGCTGCCGGTTTCAGTCACATTCAGTGAAGCCATGGCATAGTCCACCGCTTCCCGGTAATTCAGGTTATCCGCCAGCCGGGTTGAGTAGAAATCCCGGCAACAGGTGATAAACCGACTCTCCTGGAGCCAACTCACCCTGAACTGGGCCAGTTGCTCCAGCTTTTTCGCCACTTCAGTACAAAAATCGGCATACTTTTGGTTAAATGCCTGTCGTTTAGCCAGATTCAGCTCTTTCGTGTATTTCTCCCAACTGCTGGCAAACGCTTCTTCACCCAATTTGACCGTATTACGGGCAACATCCTCTTTGAGCCGGGCAAGGTTCTGAGCTGAAGCATGACCGGTCGTCATCGCCGCGATCATGCCGAAGTTTTGCTCCGCCTTCTCTTTTGAATGCGCTGTTTTCAATTGATGCAGTTGATTCTCTACACCGTTGAGTGAACTATCGGTCATAAACTCAATCGACAACTCTTTCAGCCATGTGGCGTGCTCGCCGGCGATATCATCACTCCACCCGGCCAGTTCATGAGCAATGCCTATCGGATCGTGCAAAGCCAGCAATACCGGTGAGACCGGAGAACCATCCGCTGCCGCTCCCCGTCTTTGCATGGCTCTGACCGTGAGGTCCGCACTCCCTGCCCGATTTCGGCTCCATGGATAGAGGGTGCCTTGCGGGCCAACCGCATTAGGCGTAAACGCATAGTAGGGCGCCTCTTCCATTGTCCGGCTGATACGGGCTGCTGTAGGATTATGAGGCAAAAGATAGGTGGGGCAATACATATCTACCGGGTGGTAATCCATCACCGTATTCAGGGTGTCTGCCGTGACCTCGCTGATCCCCTCTCCTTCCTGCACCCCTCGCCATTGCCAGGATTTCACGCACTGCATCCGCTTTTCCCGCGCGTCGGGGTGATCGTGATAATACTGTATTGTCTCCGGACTCCAGGCCGAAGGCGAGAAGGCCAGCCAGGTATCCTGACGCAGTGCAATATCCTGCAATACGATAAACTCCACATTGGTGCTTTGATGTGTCGGGGCATGACAATTCGCGGTTTTCTTAGGGAAAACACCAAAAGGCGCATTGTATTGCTTCCACAGCGCCCCGTCCTCGCTGATACTCCATGTCTCCCAGCTCTCCTGAGCAAATATCCCGGCATTGCAATAATAAACATATAAAAAACCCTGCCGTAAGGCACGCAGCGCATAATGGTAGCCTTTAGCCAAGGGAAACGGCGTCTCTGCCCACTCCGGCAAGGTTTCATGGATACTATCCGGAACCACCGAATAGCGTACCGGCAACAGCGCCGGGCCGGTTGCCTCACACATTTTGCATAATGGTCGATTCATGACTGTATCTCCTTATTTTATGAAGGAATAATGGAAGTTTTGGGATGACAACATTCTCGAGCCAGTGCCAGCCACGTTTTTTCTGGCAATCCGGCTGTACGATCAGCATAACCACGGGTACTGTTACCCTCCTCACCGGACAGCAAGGATTGTATCCGGGAGTGTAAATCGATCTCCGGGTGGTATAGCAAGCTATGCAAAGCACACGCCTCCAGATCACGAATATGATTAAAGGCATAGCGTTCAGTGACCCGGCGCAGTAAAGCCAACATAATCTCCAACGCTTCGGACTCTGTCCGGCGTAACTGATTGCGATGTGCCTGACGATAGCGGCGTAGTGCCCGGTTCATCGGACCTGACCAGGTCATTTCCTGCACGTTTTCCGGGGACAACGCCAGTGAGAAGGTATATTGCATCGCCGCAGATTTAGCGTTGTCCCGGTGCAGTAACTGACCGTCACCGTCGATCAAGTACCAGTCTGTCAGCGGCCCCAGCAGACGCGAACGTTGCCAGGTATCCAACAACGGCCACAAGGCATTGTTCACTGTCGGATCATAAAAACGCAGCACGATTTGCCGTACCGATGACAAGGTTTGTACCGCCGTCATACCGAGATGTTGCGCAATCGCGGATACCGGATGGGAACTGAACAGCCAGCCACAAACCATCCGACCTCGTCCGGCAATCAACTCTGCCGGATCGGATTCCTGCAATGCTTGCGTAATACTCAACTCCAGCATGTGAGCATCCTCAGACCGATTAATATCCAGCGGTATCAACCAGGGAGAATAACGGGGTTCAAAACGGGGATGCTTTATCTGGATCGCTATAGCGGCAGGCTGATGGTTAAGGATTGCCGCAGGCAGCAACTCATCCTGTCGGCTATTCAGGAAAACCGCCGGATCAACCAGCAGCAGCCCCTGTCCACCCTGTTGGGTAAACGCGTTATGCAAGTCAGCCAACAAGCAGACTCTTTGCTTGTCTATAACATTAGCAGAAAAATCGTAATCAATTTGAATCTGAGTCATCAGATATTCCTTATTCCATCACGCTATCGTGAGCAGTTGCCACATGCTCTTCCGTTGACGCACAACGGTCAGGCAATGTCAGGGTTGAACTCTGACTGGCGGGGCCTGCTTTTTGGAAAACATCGCACTGAAACCGGGCATTCTTCGGGCCGGCAAACGAAATATGACCGTCTTTCAGCGAGATATAAGCGCCACCGCATTCCAGCCGCAGTTCAGTTTTAGCGGATATCGTCACCGTATCTTCCTGGCTGACCAGGCGCAGCGCCTGCTGGGCCAGTAAATCCATCCCACCGGTCTGGGCCTGAATCTCCACCTTGCCGGAGGCGGCCAACAACTTCATACCCAGGGTTTTGGCAAATAAACTCAGGGTTTCACCCACCGCCAGCCGGAATTTCTTGGTGATGCTCATATCCGCATCACGGCCAACCGTCGTTATCAGATTTTCACCGGCAGAAAGCTGTAAGTTGCCCGGTGTCACCTGAGCAATGCCTGACGGCGCTGAAAGTAACAGCGCTCGCTGTTGCAGCTCTTTGAGGGTGTGATCCATAAATGCGGTCTGGACTTCGATATCCGCCAGCTCCGCTTTCGCCGCTTCAGCGGCGTAACGCAATCCCGCCGCAGTCTGAAGGGCCGCATCCAGTTCCGACAACACCGCCTGCATTGCCAACACATCTCCCCCCGCGTTGGCCTGTTTATCCGCACTGATAAACAACCCTTTCCCGGCCCGGATCGCGCCCCAGTCATCGGTACGCAGCTCAAAGCCCTCACCCCGTTTCTCCGGGTGCGGTTGCTGGCTGTCCACCAGATGCCCCAGGTTGAGCTGGCTCTTACCGCCGTATTCAGTACTCAGTTTGATGTGTTCCCGACCGCGCTCGTCGTCCATCCGCAATTTGTTATTCGCCGGGGTACGCAGGACGTTGC
>NZ_CAWNXG010000077.1:0-8466 GCF_963878145.1 Photorhabdus sp. S10-54
ACAGAACTCCACCCTTCAGAAGCCAGAAGGATAGCTTTTATTCTGTCTCGTACCTGACCATCACGAGTGGTGTCGTGAAGATGCTCAAGTTTGATTTTTTGTTCTGATGTAATAAATATTTTCATAGCGAGGATAATGATCTCCATTTCGGATAAAATCAAGCATCTTCAATGATTACGGGTATATACCCGTCATCTTTCAAGTTGTCTCTTTGTTGGCTGCACTCGCTCACCCCGGTCACATCGTTATCTATGCTCCCGGGGATTCACTCCCTTGCCGTCGCGATGCATCTTGAAATCCATAGGGTATATATATCTAAGGCATAATCTCCCTATTTTAATGATAGAGAGATTATTTATTAAAGGGCTGTCCTAGATAACGATTATATTTTCCCCTTAACTATTTGTTTTAGAATATGTAATTGGTCTTTTACACCCGGTGTATTAAATCTCCACTCACACTCCTTGAGAAACAGCGCAAAATGCTCCTTTGGTATGCCATTAAATTTACGCATATGACGTTTTAGACTGGTTCCAAAAATTCTCTATCTCATTGATATGATTTTGACCATTTTTACTGTCTACAAACTCCGTGCTATGGTTGATTCGATAGTGTTTAAAATCCGACACGTCCAGCACATGTTGTATTGTTTTGCATGCTCTCTTACATATAACGACTGAACTAGTTCAGATTATATTAGAGGGATAACCCTATCGACTGAAGCAATAGTTGATTCCCTATGAGCAATGATCACTCGAGTAATATTTAATTTGTTGTTGATAATAATTTGCAACTTGATTGGTTAACTGATCTTTATTAATCAATCCCTTGGCCTGATAAATCTGATAATTCTCCATATTTTTTTGCTATATTTATGCCTTCTTCTGCTCGTTTAATTATTTCAGAAGAATGTTTAAATGATTCAGTATATTGTTTCTTTTTTTTCTAATGTTTCTAGTGTGGTTTTTTTGTTTTCTTTAAGCCGTGTAATCATTTTATCAATCTTTAGCTACTGGTTTATAATGTCTTTCCTTTGATTGTCGCTGACAACGCCACTACGCGTGCTTTTACTGACATCAATTTGATAAATTGGTTGACCTTTTTTTACGATTTGTCCTTCACTAACAAATTGTTTTACCACAAATCCCTGCACTCCAGAATAAACACTGACTGCTCGAGGATAAGTGGTAATTTCTCCGGTAACACTCACTCTTCTCGTATATGTACCAAAGATGATAACTATAAGAAAAGTAATAAGAAAAAAAAGACTAAACATACTGACTAACCAAGGGGATATGCCCGGTAGCAGAATAGCTTTTCCACGCCACTTTTTTTTCCTATTCTCAATCACCTGTTGACGAAACAATGAAACCTCCAAATTAAAACTATGATTCTCAACTATTGTTATTGTGAATCCGCGCACTGTTTTCTTTCGTGCTGTTGTCTATTTTGTTGTCAATGCATTATGATTTATCACTAAGTCGCTAATCTATGCCACTAGATCTTCATAATGTCAAGTAAGCTTCTTATGGGCTTTTGGGCTAATTATTTAATTTAAGTTATCACTTATTATGATTTTCTTAACCACATCTGACGGATCCTGGTTTTATTTTAAAAGACATTCATGTTTCTGGCTCACTGTAGAGCATCGAAATCACTGCTGTCATGAAGTTAAAATTATAGGTAAAGAAACACCACACCTTGAATTTGTGAAGATTGTACGATTAAATAATAGCTTATTCTATCTAAACAAAGATAGCCCCAGGCAATACCAGGGCTATTACAAAAAATTTATTTCTTATTTCTATTATGAATAGTAGAAATATGATTTTCCAATGAAGTTATTATCTTGGTCTTTGTGTAACCCAACTTGGATTCATTGGAAAAGTAGGCATTTGAACAGGCAATGGAAAAGCATTTTTTGGAAAAGAATTTATACCCGCTTCAAATACAGGTTTTATTGCGCCACCAATTGCTCCACTCACTGCTCCACGTAGAGCCCCTGCGCCAGCTCCTGGAGGACCGAATATTGCACCTGCTGTTGCCCCCCCCTGATGCACCCGCGGCTGCTCCTTTTGCCATATCTTTTGCTAGATTTGAAGCACCAGAAATAATTGCCAACTCATTTTGTGACAGTTCTTTCATTATTTTAATTCCCTATATAAATAAAGAATTATTGCATTTATAACTATCGATAGTATTGATGATATTATAGAAAATAATGTAACGCTGTCAAATATATTGAAAGATTTGAATATAAAAATACTGAATAATGGGTAAGATAAACAGACGAAAAAAGAAAAAAGTAATAGATACTGAATTTGCTTGCTGATGTTATCTTTCCTTACGTGATTATGTATATATAATATGTATCCTAAAACTGAAATAAGAATAGGGGAAAAGGCAAAGGAATAAAATGTCATAAAAACTCCTATTATAATCAAAATTATGTTATTCAAAGGGTAATAATTTACGTTTCTAATAAACGGAATACCTCCTGTTTCTTTCAGGATGAGAATATGGCTGTTTGTTTATTGATCACACAGTGGGTGTGATCAATAAACAGTCTTGGTTTAAAAATAACTCAAAATAAGGTGGTATTTTAAATAGGTAGATTAACATAATAAGTGCAACATCGTTAATCTGGAAGGACTTTGTAAATAGTTCGGTGTAATTGTCTTCTATTTAAAGATGATCGTTCAGACGATCACCGAACTCAATAATAAAACGGTTCATGGCCTGTCGTCAGTTGTAGATTGGTCTGTTCCATTTTTTCGAGGCTTGCCTATACCCGTTATCTTTCAAGTTGCCTCTTTGTTGGCTGTACTCGTTCACCCCAGTCACATAGTTAGCTATGCTCCCGGGGATTCACTCCCTTGCCGTCGCGATGCATCTTGAAATCTATAGGGTATAAATCACTTTACGCACTGCGCTGTCTGTCGGGAACACCTTACACTTCTTTATTGCCTGTCTGATGACGCTGTTCAGCGATTCTATCGCGTTTGTTGTATAGACTGCCTTGCGGATATCGGGCGGATACCTGAAGAGCGTGTTGAGGTTTTCTCAGTGGGTTCGCCAGTTTTTGCTGATTTACGGATATTTGGCAGTATCATCACAAAGATTTTCCGGCTTGACTCAGCTATACCCGTTTCGTTGGGATTGCGTCTTCTGTTTTAGTTCCGTTTTGTAGTTACTTGACTCAAACCAACAGGGATTGTTTTTATCGATTCCACAAGCCTTCGTGTTTGCCATCATATTCGCATTCCCCGTCATAAGGTCTTTGAGGGGGATGGCGAAACGAGGAAAAAACACGATGGGATGGTTTTATGGGTTCAAATTACATTTGGTCATTAATCATCAAGGTGAAATCATCTCGGTCAAACTCACGGCAGACAATGTGGATCCGAGAACCTGTGCGTGACTTGACTAAAGGATTAAGCGGCTCTCTTTACGCAGATAAAGGTTATCTCAGTCAACCTCTCGTCAATGACTTAGCGAAGGCAGAAGTGACTTTCATTACTAAAAAGAGGCGTAATATGAAAGCACAAGTTCTTGCTGCATGGGACAAACTGATGTTATCAAAACGTTTTATTATAGAAAGTGTGCCGCAGGCATACAAACTAGCAGCATAGGGAACGCAGCCAGTATGTAGCATAAGCTCAGGAGGAGAGGGTGGCAGGCCCATCGAAGTCCGCTGTCGGAAGCTGGCTTCAAACCCCCTCAAGCGGCTGCCGTAAAGAAGCATAAGGGGTTGTTTGCCTATTGGCGGGCAGGAATGACAGGTGTGTTTGCTGATGGGAGCGGTATGAGTCGAGAGGTTGCGGGGGCAGTTCCCGCGGCCTACTCAACCCATTAATGACCAATTGAAAAATATCTCTCAGATAGAACACTCACGCCATCGTAGTGTAAAAGGGTTCTTATTAACGGTTTTGGGCGGACTCATTGCTTATTGCGCCATGAAAACCGGAACTGGCCGCTGGCGTGAAATCAGTCCTTGTGTGGTGATGGTGACGTTATTGTTTGTATTGAAAATGGTATTTGTAGATACGCATTAACGGTGTATGAAGTGTTGAAAGCCTGTTAAATCAGGCTTTCAAATTTCAGAGAAAACTACTGATATTTTTCCGGTGACACAAAACCTACACAGATCAGTATTGGTTTCGTTTCAGGTTCGGGCTGGAAAAGAAATTCTTCCTTACTATTTATTCTTAATTTTGACCAGTCTTGCAAAACACTGTGAAAATCTTCTTGTTCGCAGGTTTTTCCCTTTGCACCTACCAGAATAGCACCGTCACGTATAATATCGCTTTCCTTAACATGGCGGTTGTAGATATTGGGTGCCTGCTCTCCTGATATCCAAGGTTGAATAGTCTCTGGCTGACTTGGCGCGTAAACAGTCAGCCACTGATGCAAGTATTCGCCCCCGACATAATGGAGCGGTGTCGAATAGCGTTGATGCCAGCGTTGTTCTAGTTGCCAGGAAAAATCTTTGATACCTTCGAATTTATGGCCGGCACCGCGAATATTGGCTGCCATAATCAGTACATATCCCATCAGAATCAACCCTGCGACGACAATCAGCCCTCTCAGGGTATTGCGTAATGATTTCTGTGGAAAACGAGTAATAGAACCAACCAACAGCGCTGATGAAACGGACATAAAGGGGTGCAGCCATTCTGTCATTCTTCCCCCCTTATTGAATGAGAACCAGCAGTAGATAATCAGTAATGGCAACAAGATGATAATGTTTACCAATCGGTTCGGTTGCTCCTTCGGCCAGCTAATACGGCCGCCAAGCTGATAGATAATAATGCCAACGATAATCAGCGGATAAAATACCGATAATAACGATCGGGTAGTGTGTAGATTAAATCCATTATCTATTTGTGAATCTACCCATTTGAAAGCGGCAAAATCATTGTTCCATAGCCACCAGAAATTAGGCAATACCAGCACAAACCAGATAACCAGTGCGATATAGAGCGCGGGTTGGCGGTAACATTGTCGAACTTTAGGCACAAATAGAGTCAACAGAAAAACCGAACCAACCAGTGCCAATGTGGAGTATTTCCCCATTGCTGCCAGCCCGGAACTGAGGGCAAATGCCAGCCACCAACGCGGATTGTCATACACGGCTCGTAGAAAGAACAGCATAGCCCACGGCCATAGCATAATTAGCAGATAATTATCGTTGTAAGGAATAATATCAAAGTTAATAATACCGGATAGGTTCAATGTCAGCATGGCAAGCCATGCCAGCTCTTTTTTCCTTGTTAGCCGGAACGCCAGATGCCATACACCGAGCATGCCAATCGCGATAGCAATAAAGTGAATGAAATACCAGTAAAAACTCAATGAAACACCGCTTATATGGATAGCAGGCAGCATCATTACACCCACTAACCACGGATTTTTAGGTGAACCCCATTCGCCGTTTTTTCCCCAGTTCAATGCTTCGACGGCATCATAAGGGACGGTTGGGTCGAATGAATAACTCACTATCATCCATAACAAAGCATAACCAACTACCCACAAGTAAACGTATTTATAGCAAGAAGTATCAAAAATAGGCATATCGATTTATCATTTATTGAAAGCTAAGAGTAATAGAATATTTGTTGATGGTTAAACCATGCATGAATGATAAGAGATTTTTGGCTATATTTTTTAAAAGATAAAGAGTTATTCACGGCGCTTTTCTATATGTGCCGTTTCTGCTAGATTCCGGCGCAGCAATACCCTGATAAACCAAACTGAGTAACCGGCTATGAACCCGTTAAAGAAAAAAGCACCAGCCAAAACATCTGCTAGTAAACAGAAAAGAAAAAACCGCGAAGAATTGAATGCGGAAGGGCGTGCACGTAAGCGTGAGAAAAAACATCGCGGCAATCCGCCCGGTAACCGCAATCAGGAGCAGAGCGGTGATAAACATCAGTCAGGCAAACAGCAACGTGATCCACGTCTTGGCAGTAAAGTACCTGTTCCGCTGATCGTTGGAGAACAACCGACAAAACCTGTCATTGCTAATAAAGTCGAGACAAAACCACGTCTGTCGCTACAAGAAGAGTTGGCGATGCTGGAAAACGACGATCGTCTGGATGCATTGTTAGAGCGTCTGGAAAATGGCGAAAGTCTGTCTAAAGAAGAGCATGCTTATGTTGACACTACGCTGGATCGGATTGATGCTCTGATGGAAGAGTTAGGTATTAAGCTGGATGAGGAAGAGAGTGAAGAAGAGAAGCAAGATGACATTATGCAACTGTTGAAAGGTAAATAATTTAATCTCCCATGATCAGAGGCGGGTTGATCCTAATAACCATACTATTAGTATGTTATTTGCTATGGTTATTGGGTAAACTATGGCGATTATCGCGGCGTAAAACCCGGCTGCGCAGAGTCACAACGGCGCAACATATTAAGCATATGAAAGCGTTACGTTTTGATGGGCAAAAACATCGGAAGGGATAAGCATGTCTGAGCAAGCCATCGTTTGGGATCTGCCTTTGATCCAGAAATACAATTATTCCGGCCCTCGTTATACTTCATATCCTACGGCGCTGGAATTCAATCAACAGTATGACAATGCAGCATTTATCCAGGCTGCTACCTGTTACCCTGAACGACCGCTTTCTCTCTACCTCCATATCCCGTTTTGCCATAAGCTCTGTTATTTCTGTGGTTGTAATAAACTGGTCACCCGTCAAAAGCATAAAGCGGATGAATATTTGCAATGGCTTGAACGGGAAATTCGTGACCGGGCAAAGTTGTTTTCTGGCCGTAAAGTGAGTCAGATGCATTGGGGTGGTGGTACACCAACCTACCTTGATAAAGACCAAATCAGTAAATTGACGGGATTGTTGCGTAACCATTTTGATTTTCTGCCAGATGCTGAAATTTCCATTGAAATTGACCCACGTGAAATTGAACTGGATATGATTGATCACTTGCGCAATAAAGGTTTTAACCGTCTGAGCATGGGTGTGCAGGATTTCAATAAAGAAGTTCAGCATCTGGTGAACCGTGAACAGGATGAAGAGTTTATCTTTGCTTTGGTTGCCCGTGCCCGCAAAACGGGTTTTAATTCCACTAGTATTGACCTGATCTATGGTCTGCCGAAACAAACACCAGAGAGCTTTGCTTTCACTCTGGAGCGAGTATTAGCATTGTCACCGGATAGAATGAGTATTTTCAATTATGCTCATTTGCCGAACTTATTTGCTGCTCAACGTAAAATCAAAGCGCATGATTTACCGAGTGCCGAGCAAAAGCTGGATATATTGCAAGAAACAATTGCAACGCTGACAAATAATGGTTATCAGTTTATCGGCATGGACCATTTTGCTCGCCCGGATGATGAACTGGCAGTCGCTCAGCGGGAAGGGAAATTACATCGCAATTTTCAGGGTTATACCACTCAGGAAGAGTGTGACCTGCTAGGCTTGGGAGTTTCTGCTATCAGTATGTTGGGCGATAGCTATTGCCAAAATCAAAAAGAGTTAAAAACCTATTATGCGGAATTAGAAAAACAGGGGCATGCTTTATGGCGTGGTTTAACTTTGTCCCGAGATGATTGTATTCGCCGTGATGTTATTAAAGCGCTTATCTGTAATTTCCGTCTAAATTTTGCCGATATTGAGCAGCAATATGGGCTGAGTTTTACCCGCTATTTCGCAGAAGATTTGCAATTATTAGCGCCATTGGTTGAAGATGGATTGGTTGAAGTGAATGAGAAACAGATTTGGGTAACGCCACGAGGCCGGTTACTGATTCGTAATATCTGTATGTGTTTTGATATTTATTTACGCCAACAGATTCACCAGCGTCAGTTTTCAAGGGTGATTTGATTGTTCAGAGCATGATTTTTAAATAAGAAGGTTTTAACCTCTTTTTATTTTACATTTGGGTATCCGGTTTTATAGTTTTTACTTAACCTCATTTACCTATACCCGCTTAACTTGAAGATGCAGGATTCATAACCTGGAAGTTGTCATTAATACGGCACGACAGGTTCCCGGCCAGTTCCGGTAATATTTCCGTAAAAAAGCGATGTATTGCTTGCTTGAACAAGGTCGTCGAGGCGAAATAACGGTTATTCCTGATTTGTTCATTCATCACCTTCCACAGCCTTTCTATCGGGTTCAGATTCGGGCTGTACGGTGGCAGGTAATGAAGCTCAATATTCATCACATAAGCCCAGTCTTTCACCAGCCTGCTTCGGTGGTAACTGGCTCCGTCAAGGATAATATGAACCTTCTGACTGACCGGATAGGTCTCACGGATGGCAATGAAAAACTCGGCGATGTGATAACTGTCGATACGGTCATACTCGCGTACGACCATTTTACTAATATCAGCCAGATTAAGGGCACCCATCAGGTTCAGACGGGTACGGCTTCCCGTGGTTTTCACCGCGGTTTTCTGACCTTTACGCATCCAGCCATAAGCCAGTTTCGTCCCCTGCGTGGG
>NZ_CAWNXG010000078.1:0-8170 GCF_963878145.1 Photorhabdus sp. S10-54
TAACCTCAGCTTCGTTTAAAAATAGCGATATCACAATCCCGTAAATTCAAGCTCGGTTTTTTAGGTTGGAATGTATAAGCAATTAAGCCCGCGACGATTTCCAATAAAAAACCGAGCTGACTGCGGTGTCTTGAATGCTCTATCTGAGAAATATTTTTGAGCTGATCCACGACCGTTTCTATCAAAAATCGTCTTCTTAACATCAACTTATCCCACAGAGATAACGCTTTTGCCTTCATGTTACTCCGGACATGAGTGATTAACGTTATTCCTTCTGCTTCCAGTTCATCGCACAGGGCCTGTGACAAATACCCTTTATCGCCATACAAACGCCCTGTTAACCCTTGTACCAGCGCTTTGACGGGATGACGAATCTGTATTTCCTGAGGTCAATTTAACCGCTAAAAGTTCACCACAATCATTGATAACCAGATGAAGTTTAAAGCCATAAAACCAGCCTGTACTTGTTTTCCCTCGCTGTGCGACGCCCTCAAATACGCGATGACGGGGAATACGGAGATTGTGACAAACAGCAATTTTGGTTGAATCAATAAAGGCGATCCCCTGGGTTTGGGCCTTGCGTGACGAAAGAAAAGCACAGAGAGGAATGAGCGCCCTTTGTTTCAAGGTTAACATCCGGGAGTAGCTGACCAACCGGGGAAAATCGGCCTGAAGATAGTGTTTAACATGCTGAATATAAAACGTTTTAAAATCACGATAATGGCTCATGTGGAATAAAATGAGTATCGTCATCACTTCACTGAGAGAAAGGGAAGCGTCGCGGCGACGTTTGAGCAAGCCATTTTCAATTAACTGTTGATGCCAGAGAGGAATAAATTTTTGGCAAAAGTCATCGACGCAGCAGTAAAGTTCTTCTAAATTAGACATGCCTGAGGAGCTCCACGATTTTGTTTTCTTTGACAAAAACTTTGATCGTGCCTCAGGCACTTAGTTCCCTTCTTAAGCAAATCTCAGGTTTATTAGCAATCGGGTAGGAATATTTAAAAATTACAGCGACAAAGTATTTATAGCGAAATCTAAATGAAGATCGTGTCTGAAAAATACCGAAATTTCGTATTTACAACAAAATATTTCTACAAGGAAATGATAAATTTATATAAAAATATGAAGAAGATATATACAAGATAACGTAAATAAAGGAAAATTTGACTATAAAATTCCATTAAAAATGGCCCACTAATATCTTTCTGAAATATAAACGCAGATTGATTTGCGGTTTGCGGAAATCTCTACCAAGCACAAAGGAAAGCGTTATGAATGACGAAAGCATTAGATTCTAAGTTATATTTTATCAATACAGTTTCATGCAATGGCTAAAGAGCATTGCAACGCTGTTATTCCAGTAGCACCAATCCTCTACCGGTGAATTTGGCAAAAAAGGCACTTTACCAAGAGGTACAGCGCCTTTTTTAATGAACTAACGGTTAATTAATTAGTTCATGCCATATTTTTTCAATTTCTTACGCAGTGTGCCACGGTTGATGCCCATCATCAGGGCAGCGCGCGTTTGGTTGCCACGGGTGTATTGCATCACCATGTCCAACAATGGCTGTTCCACTTCAGCCAATACCAACTCATACAGATCATTAACATCTTGACCGTTTAATTGAGCAAAATAGTTCTTCAGTGCTTGTTTAACTGAATCACGTAAAGGTTTTTGGGTTACCTGATCTTGTGAATTTACAGTAGCAACGGTTAGTACGTCAGAATTTACGCGTTGTTCGAACATAGTTCTGTCAGCTCTTTTCTTTATATTACGCAAAATTTTCGAAATATGCCCCCAACACCTCCAGCTGTTCGCTGGCATCCTCTATGGTGTTGAATGTGCGCCGGAACTGGTCATCAGGAGCATGTTCCCGGAGATACCAGGATACATGCTTACGTGCTATACGGGCTCCTTTGCCTGGACCATAAAAGTCGTGCAATTCCTGTATATGCTCGTTCATTAAACGCTGCACTTCGCCAATCGGCATCGGTGACAGCAGTTCTCCTGTTGCCAGATAGTGCTGGATTTCCCGGAAGATCCAGGGTCTTCCCTGAGCAGCGCGGCCTATCATCAGGGCATCAGCCCCGGTGTATTCAAGCACTGCTCTGGCCTTAAGCGGGTCAGTAATGTCACCATTGGCAATAACCGGGATGGCAACAGTCTGCTTAGCTGTCCGAATATTGTCGTACTCTGCCTCTCCGTTAAACAAACAGGCACGAGTCCTGCCGTGGATCGTCAGAGCTTGGATACCACAATGCTCGGCCAATTGGGCAATCTTTACACAGTTTCGTTCTTCTGGCGACCATCCAGTGCGGATTTTCAGCGTAACAGGAACATCTACTGCGTTTACAACGGCAGAAAGAATTTTTTCCACCAATTCAGGGTAACGTAGTAAAGCCGAGCCTGCTAGCTTACGATTCACTTTCTTGGCTGGACACCCCATGTTGATATCAATGATCTGAGCACCATTAGCGACGTTGATCTTCGCTGCTGCTGCCATTTCATTGGGATCACTGCCAGCAATTTGCACGGAACGAATCCCCGGTTCGTCACTGTGAACCATACGTAGCCGGGATTTGTCTGTCTTCCAGACCTGTGGGTTGGAAGAAAGCATTTCCGATACTGTCATACCTGCACCCATTTTGTAACATAGTGACCGAAACGGGCGGTCAGTTATGCCAGCCATTGGGGCCGCAATAAGACAGTTTTTCAGCTGGTATTGTCCGATACGCATAGACGAAGAAAGAGTGGCCATACTGTGACTGCAAGGGCGCGTATATTACGCATTTTTCGCAAAATATGAAAGGCCAAACTTTGAGCAAATCGTCATTTGTCACAACTTTTTTCCAGCTTTTCTTCTGTGGTAAATATAATTATTCATAAATAACATGGTGTTATATGTTATTGGTAAAGTTTATCACTTAGGATTTTTCTACCAGCAAGTTTGCTGACAGCACGGATTATCATCAATAAGCGATCAAAATTTGCACTTGAAATTATAACAAAATAAAATAATTTTAATTTGTTGTTATTTTTACCCCAGATATCCGGCACCATTCTTCCTGTTCCGCAACCGGATCGATTACAAATTTATCAGTATAGGCCTGAATAACACTTTCTGCTTGGTTTGTTAAAATGCCCGATAGACCTAACAGGCCACCCGGTTTTGGTAATGCGCCAATCACAGGGGCGAGTTCACGCAGAGGGCCTGCCAAAATATTAGCAATTACTACATCAGATTCAAGATCGGTTGGTGCATCTTTCGCCAAATATAGCGTTAAACGCTCCAGAACGCCATTACGTTCTGCGTTGTCTCGGCTGGCCTGAATAGCTTGTGGGTCGATATCTATGCCAATAGCGTGTGTTGCACCGAGCTTTAGCGCAGCAATTGCGAGTATGCCGGAACCGCAACCAAAATCGATAACCGTTTTACCTTCCAGATTGAGGCTGTCTAGCCATTGCAGGCATAACGATGTGGTTGGGTGAGTACCTGTACCAAAAGCCAGTCCAGGGTCTAGCATAACGTTGACAGCATCTGGATCAGGGACGTCGCGCCAGCTTGGACAGATCCATAAGCGATTGCCAAAACGCATTGGGTGGAAGTTATCCATCCATTCACGTTCCCAATCTTTGTCTTCCAACTGCTCGATCTTATGAATAAATCCTTTACCTAACTCAGGAACTTGTTCGAGCTGGCTGATCACAGCTTTCATATCGGTTTCAGCATCATACAGTCCGATGACATCAGTATCTCCCCATAAACGGGTCTCGCCCGGTAAAGGTTCGAATACAGGGTTATCGTGGCTGTCTTGAAAGGTGACGGAGACTGCGCCATTTTCTATCAGAGTATCTCCAAGGGATTCAGCGAGCTGTCCTGTGGTATTTAATCGAAGTTGTATCCAAGGCATAAAAAATTCTCCTTAATTGGAAACGAGTTAAAGTAACTCACTTAATGAGATCTGATCACTTTTTGCGGTAATCGCTGACCGAGGGTATTACCCATCCAAAAAGCCAACAAGCTAAGTAGTAATGATGGCACGATCGGATGGAAGCCCAATAGATGGATATTGAAACTAGCGAGCAGAGTGTAGCTTATTGCCCCTGTAATCATCGAACTGACAGCGCCATAGGCATTGGCTTTTTCCCAATACAGACCCAGTACTAATGGCCAGAGGAATACGGCCTGTAAGCCACCGAAGGCCAATAGATTCAGCCAGATAATCATCTCGGGTGGGCGCCAGGCGGCTAAAAGTAGCAACAAACCAAGAATCAGGGTAGAAAAACTGGAAATTCGGGCCAGTCTTTTTTCCTGTACGATTTGTTGTGGAAACAGGTTTAGGTAGAGATCTTTGACGATTGTGGCAGAAGATTGCAGCAGTTGTGCATTAATTGTGGACATAATGGCGGCCATCGGCGCGGCTAGAAAAATTCCAGCAGCGAATGGTGGCAATACAGTGATCATCAATGTTGGGATCACCTGATCGGGAATGGTCAGATCAGGAATAATGGCTCGACCAATTGCGCCTGCTAGGTGCATACCAAACATGAGGATCGTCATGACGATGGTTCCGATGATGATCCCACGGTGAACAGCTTTGCTATCGCGGTAGGAGATGCAACGAACGGCAGTATGAGGTAATCCAATTACCCCAAAACAGACCAGTATCCAGAACGATGCCATGAAAGGTCCGCTAAGGATATGATCTGCGCCTTGTGGGGAAACCAGCTCAGGATTAATTGTTCGTAATGTGGTGACCGCCTCTGACAGACCTCCTGCCTTATAGATAATCGCCACCAGCAGTAGAACAGTGCCTAGCAACATTACCAGCCCTTGTAGGGCATCATTGAGGACACTCGCTCTGAACCCCCCAAATGCGGTATAGAGAGCGATAGAGATACCGAAAATCATTAATCCAGTGCCATAAGGGATACCCGCAGCAGTTTCTAGCAGGCGTGCGCCGCCAATAAACTGAACGGTCATCGCGCCAATAAAAGCGACTAAAAGACTTAGGCTGGCAAACCAAACCAGAAAACGACTGCCATAACGGGCATACAACATGTCATTAAGGGTGACGGCATTATAGCGACGGGCAAGAATGGCAAATTTTTTACCTAACACACTCAGGGAAAGCCATATTGCCGGCAACTGAATCAGCGATAGTAATACCCATCCCAAACCATATTTATAGGCTGCTCCTGGCCCGCCGATGAATGAGCTGGCACTGATATAGGTGGCAGTAATGGTCATTGCCAATACAAAGCCGCCCATTGAACGGTTGCCAAGGAAATACTCAGTCAGGAAGGTGCCTTTCTGGTGGCGTCGATAAGCGTAAACTGACAGGAGAAATACCAATGCAAGATAGCCAAGCAGAGGTAAGATAACTTCACTTTGCATTCTCATCCTCCAGCGGGACTTCTTTGAAAATAAACTTCACCATTAACCAGCAGAGGATAATGAATACAACTGGTAGTAACAAACATGCCATTTCAAACCAGCGAGGTAAGCCGGTGACACCGGGAGCATCACTGGGTAAATAGGCTGTCAATAGCCAGCCAATAAGATAAGCAAGCGTTAGGAACACGGCCCAAAGTGCTTCTTTATGGGATTGAACAAATCGTCTGTCCATTCGTTCTTCCGGTAATTAAATAAGATGGGAAGGGAAGGATTGTACGGCAAGATGCGAATTCATTCAGGAAAAATGTGATACGAAGTAAGTCATTTGAGTTTTGCTTAAAAACTTTTCTACATGAATAGATTATCTCGTATTCTTGTAGCATAACTCATATAAGGAAATGCGTTTTTATCATATTTTTCCTATAAGATGATGGGTAATGTTATAGACAAATTTAGGTTGTTTATTTATTGGTGACTAATACTGTGAAAAGCAATATGCAATACAATGAAATTAAATTATTACTGATAATAATTTATCTGATATTGGTTATCATAATTTGCTATTGAGGGAAAAATCGAAAATATCGGAAAAACATTTTTATCAATAGTGACATTAGTATAGGTGTAGTTTTACTCATTGAAAAAAATCTAGAAAAATAGGCTGAACGGTAGCTGAATCAATAATAGGGAATAAATAAAGTATGTATGATTATATTATTGTCGGTATTGGTATTGTTGGGCTTGGTGTTGCTAATGCATTGCAGGAAGTTCGGCCTGGCATCAAGATATTGATGTTGGATAAAGAGAACATGCCAGCCAGCCATCAAAGTGGTCACAATAGCAATGTAGTACATTCAGGCATTTATTATAAACCTGGCAGCTTGAAGGCCCGCCTGGCGACGCGTGGTAATAAAACTATGTTCTCTTTTTGTCGCCAGCATGGTTTGTATCATGATCGTTGTGGCAAAGTCATTGTTGCTACACAACCAAAAGAATTACCATTACTGGAAAATCTTTATCAGTGTGGATTGCAAAATGGTCTGGAAGTTAGCCGTCTAAACCGTTTGCAACTCAATGAGCGTGAGCCGCATGTCAACGGATTGGAGGCGTTACTTGTTCCCGATGCTGGTATTGTGAACTATAAAGAGGTGGCTGATAAACTGGCAGAAATTATCCAGCAGCGTTGCGCTACCTTGATTTATGGTCAAATGGGTTACTGCCATTAGAGAGAATAGTGACAGAGTAGAAGTTGTTACGCCACAGAATAGTTATCAGGCAAAATGGTTGATTAATTGCGCCGGATTGCATAGCGATCGTATTGCTCGTTTGTCTGGCTATGATATTGGTATGAAGATTATTCCCTTCCGTGGTGAATATTATGTGTTGAATAGTGAAAGAAATTACCTGGTCAACCATTTGATCTATCCAGTACCTAATCCAGATTTTCCTTTTCTTGGTGTACATTTTACCCGTATGTATAACGGTAAACGTGATATTGGTCCAAACGCGGTACTGGCATTTAAGCGTGAAGGCTATAAAATCTATGGTCACCCCCGTTTTTGCAACACAAATTTTGATGTATGGTGGGCTTGCGTAAATCTATTCTGCGTCTGGTGAGCAGTCATGCCCGCGCCACGATGAGTTCCGTGCCTGCCGAACCTTAAAAACCGGTCGGCTTCAGAGAGCCATTTTTTATATCAGGTTCATCAGCAGGCCGATATGCCGTTCATGTCATCAATTATCTGTCGTCGCAAAACCAGATGGTAACTGCTTAACTTACTGAGCTAACGCCGTTTTTCGTTGGCTCTTTTATTTAATGAACACCGTCTGATGTGCCGTAACGGCCCAGGCTATTCGTGCCAGTTTGTTCGCCAGCGCGTACGCCACAACGTTCGAGTGATGGCGGGCAAGCTGCCTGTTCACCCACTCTGCCAGACGCCCTGGATTATGCTCCAGCCGCTGCATAAAGATCCTGGCACACTGCACCAGCAGCCGCCTCAGATTTTTATCACCCCGCTTGCTGATGCCCATCAATGTCGTTTTTCCACCCGTGCCGTACTGGCGGGGAACCCGCCCTGTTGAAGCCGCAAAGTCACGGCTGCTGGCATAGTTTTTACCGTCCCCCAGCCGCATGGCTAACAGACTCGCCGTTACCGGCCCAACGCCAGGAATGGTCAGCAGGCGTTGCGCGGTTTCATCTTCCGCCAGATGCGTTTTCAGTTCCTTATCGACTTCCTCAATTTCTCCGCTGAGGTAAACATAATGACTGTGGAGTCTGCTCAGAACCCTTGCCAGATAAGGCGGAAAGTCATTTTCTTCCAGCACGGCGGCCAGACGTCGTATCACGGCAATACCGCGCGGCAGACTGACGCCGAACTCCAGCAAAAAAGCGTGCATCTGATTGGTGGTTTTAACGCGTTGCCGTATCAGTGAGTTTCTGACGCGATGGAGGGCGGCCATCGCCTGTTGGTCTTCTGTGCGGGGGGGCACAAAGCGCATGGAGGGCCGGGAAGCTGCCTCGCAGATAGCTTCAGCATCGACAAAATCGTTCTTGTTACTCTTAACAAAAGGACGGACGAACTGCGGAGAAATCAGTTTTGCCTCATGGCCTAAATCAGCGCTCCGGCGAGCCATAAAGTGCGCCCCACCGCAGGACTCCATCACTACGGTTGCAGCCTTGCAGGAACCGAGAAAATTCATAAGCTGAGTGCGGGAAAACTTCTTACGCAGCAGGGCGTTACCCTGCCTGTCCTGACAGTGGACATGGA
>NZ_CAWNXG010000079.1:0-7750 GCF_963878145.1 Photorhabdus sp. S10-54
AATACAGCTCTTAATGTAGTTTATGTACACCGACATGTACATATTTTCCATGACACGAGATGAATATTTATGATTATCACTGACTAAGACAAGCCGAGAAAAAATAAATTTCAATTTAAAATCAATTGGTTAATTTAATTTTCATGACTAAAGATGATCATTAATGTTGAGAGGTGATTACATAGGGGCATTCCTAGTCAGAATACCCCTCTCCACATTAGGCTAGATATATCAATCCATTAGGCGGAAAATCAATCCCGGAAATTAGTAAACTGGAATGGCTGTCCCAGCTCTGCGCCACGAACTAATGCCATAACACTTTGCAAATCATCACGAGCTTTACCTGTCACTCGCACTTGCTCCCCCTGAATCTGTGCCTGTACTTTCAGCTTACTATCCTTAATCAGCTTCACGATCTTTTTCGCCGTAGGGGTATCAATCCCCTGCTTCAGAGTCGCTTCAACGCTGTAAGTTTTACCACTGTGCAACATATCATCAGGGATATTCAATGCAGCACCATCGATACCACGTTTAGCCAACTTTTCACGCATGATATCAACCAACTGATTTACCTGAAAATCTGACTCACTGGCAATCTTGATAGATTCATTTTTTTCATTTAACTCGAAATTGGCGCTGACATTACGGAAATCCCAACGGCTAGCAAGCTCGCGCTGCGCATTTTCTACCGCGTTGCGAACTTCATGCATATCAATTTCTGAAACAATATCGAAAGATGGCATTATCCATGACCTCCTGATAATCAATAAGTTGGCATGATAACCGCTTTCCATTGTCAGCAAAAGCGCTATACTCGGATTAGCGGGATCTTATTATTTCCATCCAATATTATGGCAGCGTCTTTCAAAAGGTGTATATGAAGATAACCGTTCTTGGCTGCGGCGCTATAGGAAAACTGTGGCTAGCAGCATTATCACAACAAAAACATCAAGTGCAGGGTTGGCTAAAAAGTTCTCGGTCTTATTTATCTGTTCATATTGACGAAATGAATGGGCAAGTCTTCAACCAACCAATCCCAACTAATAACAACGACCATCTTGCCAACAGCGAATTACTGATTGTCTGTCTGAAAGCATGGCAAGTCGCTGATGCAGTGAATAATTTACTCCCCAAACTTTCACCTAATTGTCCAATCTTATTACTACACAATGGCATGGGTACCCAAGAAGAACTATTATCAGCGCCTAATCCAATACTTCTTGGTGTCACAACGCATGGCGCATATCAGGATGACCAACGGGTTTATCATACCGCTTCCGGGCTAACCCATATTGGCTCAGCAACGTCAAATGCAACTGAGCTTAGCTCTCTGGCTAATGTATTACACCAATCTTTGCCAGATGTTGCATGGCATAATGAAATTCTCTCTATTAGTTGGCTGAAACTTGCCGCTAACTGTGTCGTAAACCCGCTGACTGCACTTTATGAATGCCAAAATGGCGATTTGCTTCGCTACCCGGAACAATTGAATATTTTGTGCGAAGAAATTATTCAGGTTATGCAACGAGAAAACATCCATACCACTATCGACAACCTGATTGCCTATGTCTACGATGTGATTAAGCTTACAGCAAAAAACTACTCATCCATGTTGCAGGATGTCCGCGCAAAACGTCGCACTGAAATTGACTATATCACCGGTTATTTATTACGCCGGGCCCGTGCACATGGTCTTTCTACCCCTGAAAATACCCGTATCTATAATCTAGTAAAACATAAGGAAAGATGATTATGAACCCTTCAGCACTCATCTGCCTAACTCACGGTAGTGAAGAAATAGAAGCCGTTGCAACCATTGATTTACTGGTACGCGCTGGCATCAGTGTTACGATCGCCAGCACCGCCAGCGATGGAGAATTGATTTTAACTTGCTCCAGAGGTGTGAAACTGGTTGCTGATGTCCCTCTGGAAAAAGTTATTGATGAATCTTTCGATGCCATCATCTTACCCGGCGGTATGCAGGGTGCCGAGTGTTTCCGTGATAATCCACTCGTTATCGAAAAAATCCGCAAGGCACATTATCAAGGAAAAATTATCGCTGCAATTTGTGCCGTGCCTGCTATCGTACTTGAACACCATAATTTATTCCCTACTGGCAAAATGACCGGCTACCCCGGTTTGCAAGACAAAATTTCATCCGATAAATGGATTGATTGCCGAGTCTGTTTTGATGATCGTGTCAATCTATTGACCAGCCAAGGGCCAGCGACAGCTTTCGATTTCGCATTAAAACTCATTGAATTATTAAAAGGACGAGCAACAGCAGCAGAGGTGGCGGCTCAACTCATATTGCCACTAGGTGTATATTCTTATCAGGATTGAAAAAAATAGACAAAAACATCTTACTTTATACGATTCGGGGTTCACATAATAGGAACCCCGAAATGTATAATTAAATACAATTAAGGCCGATAAACTTTCACGTTATCAAAACCCTGCTCAGATAAATAGAGTGCCTGCAAACGACTCATTACCCCACGTTCACAATAGAGCAAATAAGTCTTATCCTTTGGCAAATCACCAAACTGGCTGCTCAACTTATAGAATGGCAATGATTTGATTTCCACACCATTTAACTGCAATGGCCGATCATCTTGTTCATCAGGCGAACGAATATCCAATAACACATCCGTCGGAGCGAACGCTGTCACCGTTTCAATTTCAACCACTTGCTGATTGCTTTGTTCTGCTATCTGGCGAATATCAATATTCTGAGCTTCACTGACAACTTTTTCCAAAATATTAAAATCGAAATTCGCCTCTTCCGCTTCAATTTTAGCTTTAACAGCTTTTACTGTCGGGCTTTTTGAAATAACACCACAGAATTCAGGCATTGTGCGGGCAAAATCCTCAGTGCCTATTTCACGTGCCAACCTGATAATGTGCTCTTTATCATGAGAAATCAGTGGCCGCAGAATCAACGTATCCGATGCATTATCAATCAAACGCAAATTAGTGAGTGTCTGGCTGGAAACCTGTCCCAAAGCCTCACCGGTAACAATCGCCTGCACGCCATAGCGCTCTGCAACTTGAGATGCCGCTCTGACCATCATCCGTTTAAGCACCACCCCCATTTGACCATCATCAACTTTTTCCAAAATTTCAGCGACAACAGGTTCAAAATCCACCGCAACGAAACGGACTTTATGGGAACTGCCAAAACGATTCCAAAGATAATGAGCAACCTGTTTCACACCAACTTCATGAGCAGAACCGCCAAGATTGAAGAAGCAATAGTGAACGCGACAGCCACGGCGCATTAGCATATAGCTGGAAACACCAGAATCAAAGCCTCCAGAAATGAGAGATAATACATCTTCCTGCGTTCCGATAGGAAAACCACCAATTCCTTCATAACGGGCTTTTACCAGAATCAGCACATCTTGATCAATTTCCAGATTAACAGTCACATCAGGATGATTGAGTTTTACTTTCGCGGATTCAATATGCTGGTTTAAACCACCACCGACATAACGTTCTACTTCATTGGAAGTAAATTGATGTTTACCGCGACGTTTAACCCGAACACAAAATGTCTTATTGTGGAGCGATTCGCCATAAGCCTCATAAGCTTGTTCAAAGATATGATGCATGTCACGAAACTCACGCTCCTCTACTTGCAGAATATGGTGAATACCGGGGATACGTGTCAGCGCATCACAAATTTGAGCGCCAAGGTTTTCATCTTTAGTACGAACTTCGATATTATCCCAATGGCGAACCACTGCAATATTATCGCCTAATGTTTTAAGCACATTGCGAATATTACTAGCGAGAATTTTAATAAAGCGCAAACGAACAGTTTGGCTCTTGATCGTGATTTCAGGGAATAATTTAATAATAAACTTCATAGTAAGTTATAGTAGCGGTTAGGCATTTTGATAAATAAAATTAATGGTATGTTTTTGTTGTCAAATCAGGCCGCGAAGTATAACACTATCTCGTGGTACAGCGCGGAAAAAACACAAAATCAGTTAAGAATTTGTTTGCACCAGCGTAATAGGATAGTCTGCAACTCTCAGGCGAACTCTGTATAAATAGTAAAAAATTATGCCAAAGAAAAATGCAATATCAGAAAGTACAAACAGTACGCCAGAAACTGCACCGGCAATGACATTTGAAAGCTCATTAAAAGAGCTGGAACAGATTGTCGCCCGGCTGGAATCAGGTGAACTGGCACTGGAAGAAGCCCTAAGCGAATTTGAGCGTGGTATTCAATTAGCCCGTCTAGGGCAACAAACTTTGCAACAAGCAGAACAGCGAGTGCAGATTCTGATTAACAATGATGTCCAATCTCCACTGAGTCATTTCTCCCCGGATACTGAATAAGCCTATGTCTGAACAAAATTCAACCCAATTTAAAGAACAGCTTAAAATCTGTCAACAACGAGTCAATAACGTTCTGATAAGCACACTATCTTCACTGGCATTTGCAGACAATCCACTAGTTCACACAATGCAACATGGCACTTTACTCGGTGGTAAACGTCTGCGCCCATTTCTAGTTTATGCCGTCGGTGAACTGTTTGGATTATCTGCAAATAATCTGGATGCTCCAGCAGCAGCCGTTGAATGTATCCACGCCTTTTCATTAATTCATGACGATTTACCGGCGATGGATAACGATGATTTACGCCGTGGACAACCGACCTGCCACATAAAATTTGGTGAAGCTCACGCGATTCTGGCAGGAGATGCATTACAGGCGCTGGCGTTTGAAATCCTATCTAAAAGAGAAATGCCGGATGTAACAACGGCAGACCGCCTTGAAATGCTTGCCGAACTGGCAACCGCTAGCGGTATCGCTGGTATGTGCGGCGGTCAAGCGTTGGATTTAGCTGCGGAAGGTAAACACATTGATCTCCATATGCTGGAACACATTCATCGCCATAAAACGGGCGCACTTATTCGTTGCGCCGTCAGAATGGGCGCATATAGCGCAGGCCAACGCGGGCATGATGCCTTACCTGAATTAGATCAGTATGCTCAGGCCATTGGCCTCGCATTCCAAGTTCAAGACGATATTCTTGATGTCATCGGCGATACCGAAATGATAGGAAAACGCCAAGGCAGTGACCAACAGTTAGAAAAAAGCACTTACCCCGCATTATTGGGGTTAGAACAAGCACAGAAAAAAGCATACGAACTGTATCAAGAAGCATTACAAGCTTTGAATAAACTGGAAGATAAATCTTATAACACAGCAATGCTGCGCGCACTTGCCAGCTTTATCATTGAACGTAACAACTAAGGTCTGCCGGTAAATTTACCCACTGGCAGCGCTATTAATAAACACTTCTTAACGAGCATCAAATGAGCATTGATATAGCCAAATACCCCACATTGGCATTAGCGGAAAATCCTGAAGAACTTCGGATGTTACCAAAAGAGAACCTGCCGAAGTTATGTGATGAACTTCGGCAATTCCTGCTAAACAGTGTCAGTCGCTCCAGTGGTCATTTTGCCTCCGGTCTTGGCACCGTTGAGCTGACTGTGGCGTTGCATTATGTCTATAAAACACCTTTCGATAAATTGGTATGGGACGTCGGCCATCAGGCTTATCCTCATAAAATCCTGACAGGACGCCGAAATCGTATTGATACGATTCGTCAAAAAAATGGGCTTCATCCTTTCCCTTGGCGAGATGAAAGTGAATACGACACCTTATGTGTTGGTCACTCATCAACCTCTATCAGCGCCGGATTAGGTATGGCAATTGCTGCTCAACGCGAAGGCAAAGGCCGCCGTACAGTTTGTGTTATCGGTGATGGTGCGATAACAGCGGGGATGGCTTTCGAAGCGATGAACCATGCCGGGGATATCGACCCAGATATGTTAGTCATTCTTAATGACAACGAAATGTCCATCTCAGAGAACGTCGGAGCGTTAAACAACCATCTAGCTCAACTTCTATCCGGTAAACTCTACACCACGTTGCGGGAAAGCGGGAAAAAAGTCTTTTCCAATCTACCACCGATTAAAGAACTACTGAAAAAAACTGAAGAACATATCAAAGGCATGGTTGTTCCTGGCACTCTGTTTGAAGAATTGGGCTTTAATTACATTGGCCCCATCGACGGACATGATGTACTGACATTGACCCAAACGCTGAAAAATATGCGTGAGTTGAAAGGACCACAGCTTCTGCACATCATGACCAAAAAGGGTCGTGGCTATGCCCCCGCTGAAAAAGATCCTATTAGTTGGCATGCGGTGCCTAAATTTGATCCGACCACTGGCGCATTACCTAAAAGCTCAGACAACCGCCCTACTTTCTCCAAAATCTTTGGAGACTGGTTATGCGAAGAGGCTGCTAACGACAAAAAACTGATGGCGATCACACCTGCCATGCGTGAAGGCTCTGGTATGGTGCGTTTTTCCCGCGAATATCCTGATCAATACTTCGATGTCGCCATTGCAGAACAACATGCCGTGACTTTTGCCGCAGGTTTGGCAATTGGTGGTTACAGGCCAATTGTTGCAATCTATTCGACATTCCTCCAACGTGCTTATGACCAGGTTATCCATGATGTCGCCATTCAGAATCTACCTGTTCTATTTGCAATAGATCGCGGCGGTATCGTAGGTGCTGATGGTCAGACACATCAAGGCGCCTTTGATCTTTCATTCCTTCGTTGCATCCCCAACATGGTAATTATGGCGCCAAGTGATGAGAACGAATGCCGACAGATGCTGCATACTGGCTATCATTATCAGCAAGGTCCAGTAGCCGTGCGCTATCCACGAGGAACCGGAACGGGTGCGGAACGCCAACCATTTGAACAATTACCAATTGGTAAAGGCGTTATTCGCCGTCAGGGTAAGAAAGTTGCGATCCTAAACTTTGGTACCCTATTACCTGATGCAATAACAGCAGCAGAATCACTGGATGCGACTGTTGTTGATATGCGTTTTGTCAAACCATTGGATAAAGAATTGATATTAGAAATGGCTGATAACCATGATTTATTAGTCACGCTGGAAGAAAATGCCATTATGGGAGGTGCCGGAAGTGGCGTTAATGAACTACTAATGCAGGAAGGTCGCCTGGTGCAAATTCTGAATATTGGCTTGCCTGACCAATTTGTGCCACAAGGTAGCCAGGAAGAAATCAGAGCAGATTTAGGACTTGATGCCGTAGGTATTCAAAATAGCATCAATAAAAGGCTATTTTCCTGAGTGTATAAGGGTAATAGGGTATTTATCCTATTATCCTTACTATTATATATAGCAACACAGTTAATTAACTATATAATTTATTTATTGATAAAAACAAATACAATCTTCATACTAATTATGAAAATTTGGCATATTATAATTAATATCTTTGTAAATTTTATTTTTTATAACAAATATAAATTCATTATCAATCAAACAATAACCTATTGATTTAAAAACAATAATTATATCTTTAGGTATAATTGTTGTAAATGAAACATAGATAACTCGCAAAAAATGACGTACAAGGATTAAATAAGTAAATAAGTAAATAAGTAAATAAGTAAATAAGTAAATAAGTAAATAAGTAAATAAGTAAATAAGTAAATAAGTAAATAAGTAAATAAGTAAATAAGTAAATAAGTAAATAAATAAATAAGTAAATAAGTAAATAAGTAAATAAGTAAATAAGTAAATACGTAAATAAGTAAATAAGTAAATAAGTAAATAAGTAAATAAGTAAATAAGTAAATAAGTAAATAAGTAAATCAGTAAATAAGTAAATAAGTAA
>NZ_CAWNXG010000080.1:0-7525 GCF_963878145.1 Photorhabdus sp. S10-54
ATTGAGAATAACTTCCTGAGCGTGAATGAGCTGGACAACTTTGCGCACCAAGCCCGCACTTGCGAGGGGAATGACTGCAAACAAGTGATCAAGGATATGGTCGATACCAATATCCGTAATCAGCAGGAAATGATGGATTTCTGCAACAGCAACCCGAACCAGTGTGCGCAGAAGTATGGTTATCTGGTTGATCAGTGGCCGGTGTTTGAACGTACCCTCAAAAATATGGACCGGGATGGCACATTGCCGGTTGAGTTCAGAAATTACCTGTCGGCGGTGAATACGTTAGGTCAGGCTGCCACAGGCAAGGTAGGCGAACTCGGCTGGACAAAACGCTTTGAAGCGATGGGCATGAGTAAGGAGACTGCCGCTGCAATGGCGATGACGTTGCCTATTGTGATGGAGGGAGCCAAAGGGCCAAAGTCGTCACCAAAATCATCGCAAAATAATGCCGGCAAAGATGCTCAGCCTGAGTTAGCAGGGAAAAACACAAGTGGTGCGGAAAATGCGGCAACTTATCCGAAGTTAAAAGAAGACTTAGTGCAACGAAACCTCAGTCATATTGCTTCGCAAGACCCAAGGTTGGCGGCTGTAGTTAAAGGTGATAATGGTAAGCTCAATTATGGCATTGGTACTGGAACTCGAGCAGAAGCGGATAGATTAGGCAAAATCTGGGTAGGAGATGGAGCCAAGAAGACTACTGGAAATGGCTGGGTTAGTGCGGATGGTACGAGAGGTTATAGACCGCCATCAGAGAAACCTAATAGTGCCCATGCCACTACTGGTGTGCAAGCCAATTTTGAAACTTATTCTATTGATTATAAAGGAAAAATAAATAAGACTAGAAACGGTCATTTAAATATTCTGGATTAAAAGAGGATGCATTAGTGAAAGCAGTACTAAAAGGCATAGATTGTATGCATAAAGATCCAGTTATGTACTCCGGTGAAGATGACGGCACTATTAATATAACCTTATCCTTATTAATCGGGCCTGAGTTGGAAAGTGGGAGTGAATATTTTGATCTTTTTATCTGTACACCTGAATGGCTGTGTAATCATCATTGGCAGCCGGAATTGATACGTCATACGCTTCTGGTACGTGAGTATAATTTGGATGAAATTAAAAAGACCATTACAAACTATATCGATCAGTGCGAGGGGCAAGATTGGATGGAGATAGCGCAAAAACTATCTCGTGTCTTTGCCTGGGAATATGAGGATTATCAACCTTAACCTGTTGTTATCCAAAGAGTCCAGCTCAAATCTGGACTCTTCCTTTAGCCGTCAGTCATTCTCAGCCAGTTGAATGATTAACTGTCCGGCTTCGCTGGTAATAGTGATGGGCTTCCCCGTGGTAAACCCCAGCGCGGCCAGCCAGCGTCCCTTAATGGTGAGCTGCGGGTACGGATTGGGCTTGCCCCGGTTAGGCCGGTAGCCCACGGTGTAATACCGTGGCTTTACAGCCTGCCCTTTAGTTGTAATGGTTTTTGCTTTAGAATCGCATTTAGCCATGATGAACTACCTCTGATAGTTGGTGATGGTTAGCGGCGCTGGAGTGTTCCCGCACTTCAGCGCCGTGCTGTGTTAACTCTCTTCCTTCGCTGTTGTTGAGATACAGGCCATTGTGCCGGCAATCTGAGTTTTGATGATCATTGCATCCAGCAATTCTTTAATAACCTCCTGCTCATACTGTGGCATACGAGAAATTGCCTCAAATTGGTAACGTAGTCGCTCACTGGGACCGCGCTCCTGTTCATCAAAAACCAGCATATCCGCACTGACACCGAGCGAAATAGCCAAGCGACGTATTACCTCTAAGGTAGGTTGTGCTGAGCCTCCCTCATAGCGCCGGATCTGTAAAACTGCCACACCAGCCATATCAGCCAGCGCCTGCTGAGTGAGCCCGCGCTCCTTGCGTAATGTGGTAAGCCGTTCAGGGAACTGCATATCGAGAAACCAGGTTGTTGAACTTGATATCACTATATATCCCCCTTTTAAAAAGCTTGTTTTTAGATATCTTATCAGATATGTTTTAAATATCAATATAGCATCTTGACAGGTTTTTACAGGAGGTAACCGATGGCCCGCGTTCCCGATACCGATTTAGCCCACTTAAAGCAAACTGTCTCATTGCTGGGACTGGCGCGTAAGCAAGGCCGTTCGATGAAAAAACGCGGTGAGGATTATGTGCTGCGCTGTCCGTTCCATAACGAGAAAACACCCTCAATGGTGATATCGCCTGCCAAGAACCTGTATCACTGCTTTGGCTGTGGCGCGGCGGGGTCGGTGCTGGACTGGGTGATACAAACGGAAGGCGTGACGCTGAAAATCGCTATCCGTCGGCTGCGGGAGCTGGCCGGGCTGCCGGACATGGACAATACGGTTGTGGCAGCCTCTTCTTTAGCCGCCCAGCAGGAATCACAGGCCGCTCCCTTGCCGCGCCCGAAACTGGCTGACCTTGACGATGACGGGCAGGCGCTGTTGCATCAGGTGATTGATTTTTATCATCAGAACTTACTGGCATCACCGGAAGCCAAAGCCTGGCTGGAACGACGCGGACTGCATCATCCTGAACTGGTCAGTCACTTTAAGCTGGGGTACGCAGGCAATCACGGGATCGGCGGTTCAGCGGGGTTGTTGCCGTCGAAATCGAGTAATGAGGGGCAGCAGTTGCGCGACAAACTGGCTGGGCTGGGCGTGTTGCGTACCACCACCCGGCAGGACCACTTCCGGGGCTGCGTTGTTGTGCCCGTTATCGGCTGGGCCGAATCGGCCAGTGTGGCCAGCCGCGGACGGGTGTTGCAACTGTATGGCCGCCGAACTCAGCCGGATTACAAAGTGCTGAAAGACAGCCCAAAGCATCTGTACCTGCCCTCGCCACTGGCCGGGGTCTGGAATGAGGAAGCGATGAAAGCCGCTTCGGAAATTATCCTGTGCGAAGCGCTGATCGATGCCATGACCTTCTGGTGTGCCGGGTTACGCAATGTGATCGCCGCGTTCGGGGGGAATGGGTTTAACCGTGATCACCTTGAAGCTTTGCAGTATCACGGCGTGAAACGGGTGCTGATCGCCTTTGACCGCGATGAGGCCGGAGACCGTGGCGCGGCCAGTGTGGCCGCTGACTTACTGGAAGCCGGTATCGAGGCATGGCGGGTGCAGTTCCCGCCGGGCATGGATACCAATGACTATGCGCTGAAAAGTGGCAACGCCGAACATGCGCTGGGGCTGGCCTTGCAACAGGCGGTCTGGCTGGGACAGGGAACGGCACCGGGTACGGTGTTCCAGCATGAACGGCCAGCGACTTCGGGGGCGGCGGAACCGCCACAAAGCGCCAGTGAGCCTCAACCGGCTTCCTTAGCTGCCCGCCCTGAGTCGCCAGTGACACCGGTGCCCTGTGAGCGTACGGCCTGCGGTGAACTATTGATGAAAAGTGGCCCCCGGGTCTGGCGGATACGGGGGATGAAAAAATCCCCGGTGCCTGATGTGATGAAAGTCAATGTGCAGGTGCGTGATGAAACGTCCGGCCTGTTCCATGTCGATACATTGGATATGTATCACGCCCGTTCACGGCAGAACTACATCAGCACGGCAGCGTCTGAACTGGAATGCGAGTTGTCGGTCATCAAACGCGAGGCCGGGCGGGTGTTGCTGATGCTGGAGCAGCAACAGGATGCTGAGCAGAGAGCGGAGGCCGAAGCTTCAGGGACAACGGCGGTGACGGTCAGCGCGGAAGATGAAGCCGCCGCGCTGGCGTTGCTGACATCGCCAAACCTGACAGAACAGATTATCAACGACATGGCCGCCTGTGGCGTGGTCGGCGAATCGACCAATCTGCTGACCGGGTATCTCGCAGCAGTCTCGCGCAAACTGGATAAACCGCTGGCCGTGTTAATCCAGAGCAGCAGCGCGGCAGGGAAATCCTCCCTGATGGACGCCGTGCTGAACCTGATGCCGGAAGAGGAGCGTATCCAGTACTCGGCGATGACCGGACAGAGCCTGTACTATCTGGGGGAAACCAGCCTGCAACACAAGATACTGGCGATAGCCGAAGAAGAAGGCGTGCGGCAGGCGGCCTATGCCCTGAAACTGTTGCAGTCGGACGGCGAGCTGAAAATCGCCAGCACCGGCAAGAACGAACAAAGTGGCGAGCTGGTGACGCGGGAATACAAAGTACAGGGACCGGTCATGCTGATGTTAACGACGACGGCCATTGATGTGGATGAAGAGCTGCTGAACCGCTGTCTGGTGCTGACCGTCAACGAATCGCGCGAGCAGACGCAAGCCATCCATGCGATGCAGCGGCACCGTCAGACGCTGGCCGGGTTGCTGGCTGACTCGGAGAAAGGCTATCTGACTCAACTGCACCAGAACGCCCAGCGCCTGTTAAGGCCGCTGAAAGTAGTGAATCCTTACGCCCATCAACTGACGTTCCTGTCAGACAAAACCCGGATGCGGCGCGACCACATGAAATACCTGACGCTGATACAGGCCGTTGCGTTGCTGCACCAATACCAGCGGGAAGTGAAGAAAACGACGCATCGCGGGCAAGTGATTGAATATATCGAGGTCACGAAAGCGGACATTGCCCTGGCCAACCAACTGGCGCATGAGGTGCTGGGGCGCACGCTGGATGAAATGCCGCCGCAGACCCGCAAGTTGCTGTTGCTAATACAGGAGATGGTCGGCCACATCGCTCAGCACCAGCACTGCCAGCCAAACGAAGTGCGCTTTACCCGGCGGGATATCCGCGCCTTCACCCACTGGACCGATAACCAACTGAAAGTGCACTGTCTGCGGCTGGCTGAAATGGAATACCTGCTGTTGCACGGCGGCAGCCGGGGGCACCTGCTGCATTATGAACTGCTGTGGGACGGGGAAGACAACGGCGCCGCCCACCTGTGCGGGTTGCTGGACGTGGCTGAAACACGGGATGAAAGCACAGGCGATGAACGCAAGTTGGATTCAGGCACAAGCAAGTTGGTATCAAGTTGCCCTTAAGTTGGGACTGAGTTGGAGGGTGAAAATAGTACGCCAGACCAGATACAGCAAGGGCTGGAAGCGTTGCAAGTTGGGGATGGCAAGCATGCATTAATAAAAGGAAAAAAGAAACGCCGGTCATTGTCTCCGCCTGACGGGGATGAAACTTCTCAAGCGGATGTGGCAGGCGATGAACGTAAGTTGGACTCAAGCACAAGCAAGTTGGTATCAGGTTGCCCCCAAGTTGGGGCTAAGTTGGTATCGGAAAATATGGACTCAAACCAGATACAGTAAGGGTTGGCGGCTTCTCAAGTTGAGGGCACACAAGAAGCTGTTATCAGGCGTAAAAATAAACTGGCACCGCTGCCCGCGGCCTTAGCCGCCCATCCCCAATCCGAAACAGAGGTAAATCATGGCAAACCGTAAACCCCGCAAGGGGAGTCTCCTGACCGTTGATGACGTCTACCGTCAGCCTGTCGGTCCCGCGCACGACCCGAAGAGCCTGTATGCGTTGTTGCTGCGCTTTGTGGCGTGGCGGCAGGAGCGGAACTGGTCGGAGACGACATTGAAAGTGCAGACCCATCACACCTATCGCTTTATCCTGTGGGCCACCGAACGGGGCCTGTACTCTGCCGCGGATATCACGCGGCCAATACTGGAACGTTACCAGCGTTATCTGTATCAGTACCGCAAGACCAACGGGGAGCCGCTGAGTATCCGCACCCAGCGCACGCAGTTGCAGCCGTTGCAGGTGTGGTTCAAATGGCTGACCCGACAGAACCTGATACTGGCGAACCCGGCAGCGGACATTGAGTTGCCGCGGGAAGAGAAACGCCTGCCGCGGTATATCCTGAGCATTGATGAGATAGAGCATATCCTGTCGCAGCCTGACCTGCATACGTTGCAGGGCGCGCGCGACCGGGCCCTGATGGAGCTGCTCTGGTCAACAGGGATACGGCGCAGTGAAGTGGCGCGGCTTGATATCTACAGCATTGACGGGTCACGCAAAACCGTGACTATCCGGCAGGGCAAGGGCAATAAAGACCGGGTATTGCCCCTCGGCGAACGGGCCTTAAGCTGGCTCCAGTTCTATCAGCAACAGGTTCGCCCGCAACTGCTGGTCACCCCGGACATTCAGGCGCTGTTCGTGGCGATGGACGGTCTCGACGGGTTGCAGCCGAACGGTATCACGAATGCCGTGAGCGGGTATATCCGGGCCGCCGGCATTGAGAAAAAGGGGAGCTGTCACCTGTTCCGGCACGCGATGGCAACGCAGATGCTGGAGAACGGCGCAGACCTGCGCTGGATACAGGCGATGCTGGGGCATGCGAGCGTGGAGTCAACCCAGGTGTACACGCAGGTCTCTATCCGGGCCTTGCAGGCGGTGCACGCCAGCACCCACCCGGCGGAGCAAATGGTGGATGAAAAGGTCAGCGACGCCGATGAAGTGGGTTTACTGGCCGACCTGTACGCCGAAGATAGCGCCGACACGGACACGCCGCCGGACAGCCCGACGCCAACCCGCCCCCCCGATACCCGCTGACCGTCCGCATGCCCCCGTCGAGTTGGGCGGGTTCGGTGTGGGGGCAGACCGTGGCCGGACTGCCCGTTGGCATCGGCGCACGCGGGGGTAAATAGTCGTCAGGCGGCTTAACCTCTGGCGTCCCCGTAGAGCCGGTCCAGGCCGCCCAACGCCTATTCAACATAATGCGGGGGAATTATACGCACTGCGCCGGTGAGCCCGGGCAATCGCCTGAGCATTGATGAGCGGCTTAATGCGTATAATTGGCATTATGTCTGGCGCCCCCGCGGGTTAGCATCGGAGGGTGCGGCGCACAAGGCTGACGCCTTCTGCTGTCAGCGTCTGAGCCGGCCATCGGCAACCCCGAGTTCTTCTTTAGCTGCCGCGTTATCTTCCAGTCACCCCCCCGAAGGCAGGTCGGCCTGGCGGCCTCCGCTAATTTATCGCCCCCCGCCCCAACCCTGCTTCACTGGCTGCGCGCGGCTCACACTGCGCTGCGCTTCGTTGCTCGTACCCGTGCTCGCCATCGCCGCCCCGTGCAGCCCCCCGGGGGGGCTTCCCTGAACAAAACCGCGAGGTCATGCAAGGCCCATGCGCAACCCGAAGCCCCGGTGCCTCAGAGCGTCGCAGGGGCGCCGCTTGCGGGCTCTGTGCCGCCCGCGCCCGCAGAACGTGCGCCCGCCGCCCAAACGAGTTGGGCGACGTTCGCCCGTTGCCGAAAAAGGCGCTACCCTGACAAGGTCACGGCGGGAAAAACGGGCGTTCAGGGGCGAAAAGCGCGTCAGGGGGTTTTGGGTTCGGCGGTGAACGCACATTGGAAAAAAACGGGGTGTAACTGACTGAGGGCATTAGGAAAATCGGTGTTCGATGGTTAACTTCGCACTGGAATGCGTTGTTATTGAGAATAACTTCCTGAGCGTGAATGAGCTGGACAACTTTGCGCACCAAGCCCGCACTTGCGAGGGGAATGACTGCAAACAAGTGATCAAGGATATGGTCGATACCAATATCCGTAATCAGCAGG
>NZ_CAWNXG010000081.1:0-6979 GCF_963878145.1 Photorhabdus sp. S10-54
GTTAATTGGCAATACTGCTCTCATCTGGCGTGAGTTCATCTCTGTTTTTAATTACAAATGGTTTGCCGAGAAAGTCTTGTCGATCATCACCGGAATAATAATTAGAAACTAGCTTCTGACAAAATAACCCAGTATCCATCGCATCCTGTGCGTTAGCGAAATACATAAATGCGCCCGATAATTCATTTGATACACATGAAACTTGGTCCGCCGTGCGATACTTAATAATGACTCGCTTTGATTTGACTATTTCCATATTCACACCATTAATTAATTTATTAAATCTAATTTATTTAACTCTTTTGATAATGTTATTATGAATTGTTCGAATTGATATTCAGTATTAATATTACGACCATGACGATTTATTAATTTATCAATCGATTCTTTTGGTAATGAAATACTTTGTTCATTAAACATCAAATCGTTATATTTTTGATTAATCATTGTCAATATTGGATGAGATAACAATGATTTTTCTTTCTTTATCAATTTTATAAAAACTGTTGAATAATTACCCAAGCTTGGATAATAAGAAACTTCGCTTTCAATAATTTCTATCTCATATTGTTCAGCGAAGTCTATCAAGTCTTGTGTTATGTTCATTTTATTCACACTCTCATAATTATCTAACTGAATAAAGCCAATAAAAAACCCCGAATTTTCGAGGTTATTTAGAAAATGCTTACCATTTCTTTTTTGGATTTCGCTGATGTGCGTGATTGACAACACGGAACATTACATCATCTTTAGGAGCAATCTCTTCTTTTTCGTGATCTCGCGGAAGAGAAGGACTGGTAATGATTTTAACTAATTTTTTCTCCATGAAATGTATATGCTCGGGAATTCCATTTCTGGGGTCGGGAGGGCCACAATCACCTTCAGCCTCAGCTTTATTGATATACTCTAATCTTTTACGAGCATAAAACGCATCCTGTTTTAATTTTCTTCTGGCTTTAGAGTTTCTTCCTCTTGGCAAGAAAGTGACTTTGGTCATATCACACCCTCACTGTAATGTTTTTACTATTTTTACCATTAACAGAATAAAGATGCACATTTGGTAAGTAACAGTTATCAAAACTTGGTGTTGGCTCTTGTGGCTCTTCACTGTCTTTAACTTGAGTGATTAGACCGGCTATGACATTTGCGCTATCGTTTTCTGGCTTGCGCTTAAGAGTTAATACTTTACGTGGCTCAGTTTCTACGCCAAAAGCTTTATCGATAATGTTTTCAAGCGCTTTTATTTCAGACTGGCGAATATGTTCTTCTAAGCGGTTGCGAGTGATTAAGTTGCCACGTGCTATATAGCGACGCATCTTTGAACTCAAACGACCGCCAGCAGGTAAGATAGTGATCATTTTATTACCCTCGTTAGTAAGTTTTGGTGGTGTGTCGTGGGGAGGGGTACCCGCTTAGATTGTATTGCTCACACACTGAGTTACAACCTCGCCGCTTCATCTGCGGTTATATTCCCGTCCTTGAACCTCTTTCCACACACCCCAAAACTCACTTGGGTATGGACTCCCCACACGGGCGGGGCATTCATTGTAGGTACTGCTGTGACTTAACTTGGTATCGAATCATCCGGTTCTTCGTATGCCACCGGCAGCTACTTCGTGGGCGTCCTGCCTGTTCGATGTGTTTAAATTTAAGATATCTTAACATGAATGTCAATAATTTATTTAAGATATCTTAAATATTGGTTGTGAAGATTACTTAAATAATTGATTTATTTCAAAAGAGGCTTAAGGAGAAGCAAAAAACCCTCAAGAGAGGGTCTTTTGTTTTATGTTAATGAGGTATGTGTATGTCATGGTAATTTTGCTATTCTTGCGTCAACAACTACGCCAATGATTTTGCAGTTCCCATTAATCGGTATCATTCGATATTGCGGATTAAGAGGCTTAAGATAATGTTGTCCAGCATCGACAATATATTGCTTAAATGTTGCTTCATTTTCCCGCTCTAACTTAGCAACAACTAATTTGCCGCTTATTGGTGCCACTTCTGGATCTACTAAAATCATCATTCCTTCTGGGATACTTAACCCGGATAGTGATGTCATTGAATCGCCTTTCACTTCCAACCAGAAAGATTCATTAGAACAATTGACGGTAGTTTCATACCAATCATCAACGGCTTTTCTATGGTAAGGTTCCACCGCTTCACTCCAATTTCCAGCACAAACCCAGCTTATTAGTGGATATTCCCCTCTTGTTTTGTTGAGTTTAATAAATGAAACATTCGAGCTATCATCTTTTTCCCCTTTAAGGATGTATGCAGCCGAATAGCCTAGAGCGGAAGATAGAGCCAAAAGGTTATCGCCTTTCGGCTCAGTATCTTCTTTTTCCCATTGAGAAATAGCAGCATTCGAAACGCCGACAAGCTTGCCGAGTTCTCTTTGAGTGAGCTTGAGCTCTTTTCTGCGTAATTTAATACGCTCACCGATTGTAGTTTTCATAATTAAGCTATCTTAAATCCTCTTGACTTAAGATTCCTTTAGCTCAATAATTAAAGACATCTTAAATGGAGATTTGAATATGTTCAAAGATGACGCTATTAAATTTTTTGGCAGTCAGCGGTCTATCGCAGAGAAACTCAACTTGTCTGATGCCGCAATTTCTCAATGGAAAAATATTATTCCTGAGCGAGCAGCTCTTAAGTTGAACAGAATTACTAACGGTAAACTTAAATATAAGCCTGAGTTATATAACAAAGCTGCCGCCTAATAATTGAACTACATACAATGAATGCCCCGCCCGTGTGGGGAGTCTGTATCAACTGACCCGAAATGATCGGGGCAGTCTTACCCCTAATTTGCACAACTCATTAAGAGATTGGCAAATTCTGCGTACCGATATTATCGGTGCTCAAACTATAACCATCCTATAACCATCATCTAGGATGATATTTATGTGTATTTATTAAACAAATTTTAACTTAAGGAAAACTTTAACAGATGAATAGCGCAATGGAACGCAAAATCACGGAAATCGAATCACGAATACGAAAAGGGATCGTCATTACCGGGCCTAAGCATGTTGCAAATGCGGTCGGTGTACATCAATCACAGATAAGTCGCTGGCAGACAGAACAGACGGGCTTTGTTACTAAAGCCGCTAAATTACTCGCTGCAATCGGTTTTGATGCCCCTGTAAGCGAAGTGATCATTCACGGAGAGGAAACAGCACAGATAGCTAAAGCGTTGCAAGAAATGCTATCTCACTTAAGAGAAACCCCATCAGATGATGACAGACGGGGTTTATAAAATATCAATATATGAATCAACGGGGAACTCTCATTTCCCCTTAATACCACTAATACAGCGAGATGATTATGAATGAGAAGCCGATTATTTTCAATGCTGGTAATTGAATTCAAGAGAATAGATAAGGGGCTAAGCAATGAGTATGAACTTAATGGCTCATGCAATGAGCGTAAAAGTAGGAAACCCGCTTCGCAAATTGATATTACTGAAACTGGCAGATAATGCGAATGATCAGGGTGAGTGCTGGCCGTCAGTCCCCTACATTGCTGAACAATGTGAAATGTCAGAACGTTCAGTACAGAATCACATTAAACAGCTTGTTAATGATGGTTTGCTCTGGATTGAGGAAAGAAAGTCTGAAAATGGGTTAAACAAGTCAAATGTATATCACTTAACGCTGGGTCATGGTGTAAGAAATAGTGGTGTAAATGCTGCACCCTATGGTGAATTTCCTGCACCACCTGGTGCAAATGCTGCACCGGTTAGTGGTGCAGGAGCTGCACCCAGAACCAGTCACTCTTTAGAACCAGTCAAAGAACCTATTACCCAGATAGTCCCCAAAAATAAAAAATCGAAGTCTTTTGACGCTAATCAGGTAGAGATACCTGAGTGGTTAGATCCGTCTGTTTGGCATGAATGGGTTTCGTACAGGCAGCAAATAGGCAAGTCGATCAAGACCATACTGACAGTTAGCAAAGCTTTCAACATCCTGAGGGAATGTTTTGACGAGGGGCATGATCCGGTTGATGTAATTAACACAAGCATAGCCAACGGATATCAGGGGCTATTCAAGCCAAAATATCCGCCGCGAGCTAAGCAGGGTCTGGATTTCAATAATACAGATTGGATAGATGGGCTAACGATATGAGAAATCTTGCTACTGTGGTACAGAATCGGGATGGCGGGGCTTTGCAGGCTATGGCCGGATCTCAAAAACCACAACAGGGAACACAAGTTACAAAGCAAGCCGCAGAAATTTTTAATGAGTTATTTCGTCAGCTGAAAGGCGCTTTTCCGGCCTTGATGGCAAATATCAAAACACAAGAAGACTTTAATGAACTGCGCCGTCAATGGGTTCTCGCTTTCGCTGAGAATGGCATCAGAACCATTGAACAAGTCAATGCTGGAATGAAGATCGCTAGGCAACAAGATACACCATTTTTGCCGTCACCAGGTCAATTTGTATCTTGGTGCAAGCAAGGCGGTATCAAAGGTGTTGGCTTACCGGACGAGTCAGAACTGTATGACATGGTGATGGACTACAGCGCCCGCCGAGGGCTATACAGTTCCCCGGAGAATTACCCGTGGGCGTCAAATGCCTGTTACTGGATTGTCACTAAGCTGTACTCACAGATGCGTGGGCTGAATTTAACAGAGTCAGAGTTACGTAAACGCTGCGGCAATGAATTAATCGCTATGTCGCGCAGAATTGAATCAGGCGAGCAGATACCGGCACCAGTTAAGCAGATACCTAAATTACACATTCCGAGCAGCAATGAGCGGGCACTAAATCATCTCGCCGAAATCAAGCGGAAATTCAATCTAAATTCACACGGGAAGGATTTTTGATATGAACTGGATTAAATGCAGTGATGAGTTGCCAGCGCCCATAAAAACAGTGCTGATTGTCATATCTGGTCAAGTTTTCTGCGGGTATTTATCAATGGACGAAGAAAATGGATTTTATATACCGTCAGGAGATATATACATGGATTTAAATGCAGTCAGTCATTGGACGCCACTGCCACGGCCACCGGAGGATTTTTAACATGACAGAACTTAAGCCGTGTCCGTTTTGTGGAAGCAATGATCTTTGTCCTGATTATGAGGATAGAGGTTCATTGGATGAGTATGTGTCTTGGATTAACTGCGGGAATTGCGGAGTAGATGGTCCGTTATCGAAATGGGAAAATAGTTACAAGGAAGCGGAATCGGCAGCTATTCGAGTCTGGAATAAGAGAGTAAATAATGGGGGATAAATGGAAGCTGATTTTTGTTTTCACGAATCAAATAAATCTCAAGCATGGGAAATATTGAAAGAAACACTTCAAACGAAACAGCCGCATCGAATTATTATTAAGCCTTGGAAGAACACCCGATCATTATCTCAGAACAATTTAATGTGGTTATGGAATGAAGATGTATTGAATATCGTTAATTCCATATCTACAGAAAAACTAGGCAAAGAAGAGATGCATGAATATTTCAAGGATTTGTTTTGTCCTGTGAAAGTTATTTCGGTAATGGGTGAGGAAAGAAGAGTTAAGTCAACGAAATTGCTGAATACTGAAGAGATGACGTTTTATCTAAGAAGGATTGAAGTTTGGTGTATTGATCGTGGAATCAAGCTAAGAATTCCCGCTGATTCAGAATATCACAAGAGGAGATTGAACGATGAGTAAGGAGATTTGGAAAGACGTTCCCGGGTACGAATCAAGATATCAAGTTAGCAATACTGGCAGGATTAAAAGTAAGGACATGGTTGTAAGAACGTGTGGAAGGGGAGGAAAAGGTGAGACAACAAGGATTATGAAAGGCAAGCTGTTAAATCTATGTAGAACTCAGCAATACGATAGAATTTCAATTGGTAAAAATAAGCATCAGTTAGTGCATAGATTTGTTGCATTAGCTTTCATACCAAACCCCAATAATTATCCAATTGTTAATCATATCGACGGAAATAAAAAAAATAATCATGTTAATAATCTTGAATGGTGTACCAACGAGCAAAATCTAAAACATGCATGGAAAACAGGGTTGTGTGATAACCAGAAATCACCAGTAGTTTCTATGGATAAATCAGGATTTGGATTTTGGTATCCATCTATGCAATCAACAAGATTTTACGGTTGCAATCCATCACTGGTGCATAACTCAATAAGTGGAAAGCAGAAAACTCATAGGGGTATGAGTTGGAGTTACGCCGACTGACAACGCCAGCCGATTGTGAATATATGAAATTAAAACAGGAGCAAGATAGATGAAATGACACGTCAAACATCACAGACTCAGAGAGTCATCAATAATTTAATCTATAAGGTCCCGTCTAATAAATCAAAGCCAATCCCGACTGAATCAGAAGTTAAAACGTTTGATTACGTTTATAAACTATTGCGTGCCAAATGGGATCGGAGGAGAAATAGAAATGAAAAAACCAGCGAGGCGGAAATGTAAAATATGCTGTGAGTGGTTTATGCCGAAATACTCGAATATATGGTGGTGTAACCCGGACCACGGCGCAGAATTAGCAATTAAGAAACGAAACAGAGACAGGGAAAAAGCAGAGCAGGCACTTAAAAAGAAACGTCAGCAAGAATTAGCAGAACAGAAAGATAAACTCAAAGCCCGTAAATTAGCAGTCAAGCACATATCATATTTCAAGAATCAAGCGCAACAGGCATTTAATGCATTTATCAGAGAAAGAGATAAAGACCTTCCGTGTATTAGCTGTGGGAGATTTCATAAGGGACAATATCATGCGGGACATTATCGAACAACTAAGGCTCATCCAGAGCTGAGATTTGATGAAGATAATGCTCACAAACAATGCTCTGCATGTAATAACTATTTATCAGGAAATATAATTAACTATAAACCCAGATTGATTGAGAAAATTGGTCAAGAAAGGTTTGATGCTCTAATGATGCCAAGGCCGCTAATGAAATGGCGGCGTGAAGATTACGAACGTATTTGTGATGAATATCGGGCAAA
>NZ_CAWNXG010000082.1:0-6916 GCF_963878145.1 Photorhabdus sp. S10-54
GGCCAGATTCAATCACTGTAAGCGTGAACTCAAACACCCGGCCATTATCCGCACTTTCATTTACACGTAAGCCCGATTCAGTGACGCTGACAGTTAACTCCCCAAGCGTGGGGTGAATGAGCGTGCCGCTTACTCCTTCTTCACACGCTGCCACCAAATTATTACGTTGAGTGATTACATCCGGCGCGGAATAAACTTTACTGTCTTGAATGATAAAGCCGCGCAAGGTGATTTTTCGGCTACTGCGCCCAAGGTCTTCAATCCACGCCGTATCACGATAAGGGTATTCATGCACTGCTTGCCGTCTGCCGAAAACGCTTTCACCGGACACCACGGCAAAGGGTACACCCCGGAATGATGCCGGGTGTAAATGTTCTGACCATTTCCATCCCTGATCTTTCCCCAAAAATGATGAAATGGCGTCTTTAATCAATGGCATATCACCACCTTGTGGTTATTTTAGATACAAAAAAACCGCAATTAAGCAGCCTATTTGTTTATTTGATGATGGCTATAGGATCACACAACAATGCTAAGCTATTCACTTAGCACTAAAAGAAAAGCCATTTAATAAGCAAGTAACCGCCCCCAACCCATAACATAAAACAACCCATATTATTGACATTATTAAGCCTGTCTTTTGCAGTTTCTATTTTTTCATTAAGTTCTGAAAAAATCTTGCTTGCTGCTGTTCTAACCTCAACTCCTTCATCAAATTTTGAATATCTTTCAAAAACATCCTTCAAACTTTTCTTTAATGAATCATAAGAGTCTTTGAGTGCTTCATTTGAGATTAATGTAATTCGATAAACCAAAAATAAACCAATAAAAATCAACAAAGAATTCAAGAAACCACTAGCCTTAGCCAACCCTCCAATGGCTATTAAAGCGCCGGGAATAGCAAAAGCCTTGTTTTGGCTAGATGAGACAAAATCATTTATCTTTGTTGTATACTCTAATTGTTTTTGTTCTAACTCTGATAGAATTTTATTAACTGAGAATCTTTTTGTATACAATTCCAATAGATCATTATATCTATTATAGATTCTTTCCCCCTTAGATATGACTGTTAGTATATTTTTTTCTTCTTCATTTTGAATTAAGTCATATATTGCAGTTTTCAATATAGATTTTCTTTCAGGTGATTGAGCATCTTCTATATCTAATACTTTCAATAGAGCACCAGCAGATACATCTGATTGTTTATCATGATTACACTTCGATACTAAATTGTAATTTGAATAGCTCTTTATTATTATTTCCTTACCACCCTCACTATTTTGGATGTATATTATATAATTACCATCGATATGATAATTTGATACCGCATCAAGTATTTCCCTCCACTTCAAAAAAATTGATATATTTTCTATTTCATTAGAAGCCTCTATTGAAGATAATATTTTATCTCCTAACACTATATATTCATTCGGAATGTTTTTTTTATTGAGACATAAACGCCAAAAATCATCAATAGATGTGTGAATTATTGTATTGGGAGAAAGGTTATTAGCACTGATAGGAAATGCAATCTCTCCATCTTGCTTAACAAATCCTTCAATAACACCATAGCCCAAAAATAATTTTTCAATATTATCTAGCTGTGATTCAGTAAATATAGATGATTTAGATTTTAAAATAGCAAATCCGTCATCAATTTTCAGATCAGTGTCAGATAATATTTTAACCAGAGTTGATAAGCCAGAGTCTCCCATGTCGTCACTCCTCTTTCGCAGTATAACCAACAACACCATCCAATATCATCATATCTTCATTAGACAGATTTATTCTCAAATAGCCATTATTTCTATCATAAAACACCTTACTATTGGAATTTGGGTCATCACTGATGACATTTAAAGAAAATTTACAATTATAATCTTTATTAGAACTAATGATATTTACTTCACCAAAACACTTTCCCGAATGAATTGTTGGTTCAAAAAAATCATCTATTAAATATGAGTTAATATTTACAAATTGAACAAAATCATTACTTCCTATTTTTCTTTTTTCAATCCGATCTTCAAATATCTTTTGAATATCATTTATGGATATTTTTTTATCATTATTATCCTTGGATTTTTTATCCATAAGTGCGGCAGTTGCTTCTAGGACTTTAGCTGTTTCTACAGGAGTTAATTTTTTCAATTTGGAGAAATCTTTAATTGCTTTATATAGTTGCTCTATACTTCTGGCATTATCAAGCTTCTCATTACACCCCAATGCTCTCTTGAAAAAAGAGCTTGATGATTTTCCAGATATAACTTGCAAATAAGGATCACCATCATTATTAGGGTATATTTTATTAAATAAGGTTAAATCAAGCATTGCTGCCTGCCTTAATGCGTCCATATCAACAGAAGATAACTCTGTTGGTATAAGTTCATCATCAAAATTAAATACATTTTTCTTATCTACCATTATGATAAACAATTTCCCATGACTATCCATGTCATTATCTAATTTATAATGAATAAATACCACTTCACCACCTGACAGTCTCCCCCTATTTTCACCATTTGCCTCTATCTGTACATTGGTCATTAAACCACTAACAAAAGATTCAAAATCTGTATTATTGTTGAGGTAGCTTTTCATTTGAAATGGCGTGCTATTAATTAGCTCATTTTTACTAATAAACCCATGTTGCTTTCTATTGTTTTTGAACTTTCTTTCCACTCTTTTTATGAATGATTGCACATCGTTAGCACTTATATCCCAGACAGTCCCAAGCGTTACTTTAAAAGATGCTTTTTTATCCACAATGAATTTTTCTAATGAGGCGGTCATAGCAAATTGAGGTATATAATTCTCATCCTTCAGTTCCAATTCAGGAGAGTATCCACAGGAGCATACCTCTTCAGCTTCGTGCTTACTTCCACAAGAAGGACATTCAATACTTGATTCATCTCCAATAAATTCTGTCATACCATTATTCCTATCAACATTTCATAACTAAATAGAACTGATATTAATAAATTTTTGACAAAAAAGTGTACTGTTAATAAAACCATTAAATGTATAAAAACACAGTATAGTAAGTACTGAAATATATAAAGCTGTTTTTCCCTGTTAAATGATCTATTTTGATAGATAATTACTATTATTTTCTATTTAATATATTAATTAATAGAAATTATAACGATTCGTTAGAATAAATACATCTCACACAAAAAGTGCGTACCTACAAAAGCCCCTCATAGGGTTGTTTATGGCTTCCTCATGACACCCAAAAAAGCATGAGGGGTTTTACGAAACTTTCGTAAAAGCTAACTGCCGCACAGGCAGATAAAAGAAACCCGCTCTGATGGCGGATTATCTTTTGGCAAGTTGCACTGTAAACCCACATTAGGGTCTTCGGTCTGACATAAGCAAAATCATCAGATTTTTTCTTTGATTCCTGCCTGTTTCAGAATTGCATTAGCGGTATGCTTAGAGACTATCGTGTATGGCACACTAAATGCTTTATTGGTTATATCACTACGCCATATTTCATGACTGCCTTTACCTTGTCTGACGAAGTAACACCCATGCGCCAATAAGATTTCTTTAAGTTGTGGATATAAGCCAGATCCCATGTTAGAGCGCTATCCTTGAATCGTAAGATTGTTCCTGAACGAAACTAATTTTCATCCCATCAGGGTTACCATCCAGGTTCATCTCGTATAGTTCGGGAGCTATTTCCCAAACTTTTTCTGTCAATTCATCATAAGTTTTAGCTTCTGTAACCAATCCAAGCTCATCGCACTCAGCAATCCACATATCATCATGGATGACATTCACAACAAAATTAACTTGTTGATCACCAAAATGTGCTTTGTAAACTGTGTTCATAACACCCCCTTGCTTGCTACTAGTTAATAATAACCCACACAATAATGTAAGAAAAGGTGATTATTTGAGCCATCCCTGGCTTAGGGCGACTACCAGCGGTTTTCCATGCTTAAAAAGTCGTTTTTATGGGGGTTCTGTCTGACTGCAAGATGGTGTCCAATCGTGGCGGGGTTATTCCTTACAAGGCAGATATACTCTCCAAGTATCGACTTCTGTATTTAGTTCACAGATCTCTTTACCTTCTGGTGATACCAGATACTGACCATAAACACGACCTTCACCTTCTTTTATTGCGCTCTGTTCAACAATTAAACTTCCTATGTACTTATTATACTCTGGTTTACCTAATAAATTAGACATATTTACAAATGTCAAATCACCATCTGTGATAAATTTTTCTCTTATATTAGAGTAATCATTGTCAAAAGGGATTGTGAAGGCATGTAGCGCATTACTTACAGCCCAAGCCGGAACTGAAAAATAAACAATTCCTTTTTCGTAATTGTAACCTACGATTTTCATGTCAGATAATGTTGTCTTCGGATCTTCCGTGTACCTCTGTCTTATAATATCTTTTTTTCCACGCAACCCATTTTGGGTAACATAAATTACTCTAATGCTGCTTTTTGACTCAAATGTTTGGGGGTGTTCCTCTTCAACTGTAACTATAGCTAATGATTCTTTAGGGTCTGGGATAATAGCTGTTGTAACTTTCATCCCTTCACCAGCAACCCATGAAGTTATATCCCTGCCCTGATAACAAACAAGACCATTGACATTATAGAGGTGAACCAAAGAAGATCCTGTTGATGGGAAAGTAAAACCATCATATTTATCATTCATATAAAAATCATGACAATTAATCTTATTTGCAACCACTGAGTTATCAGAATCATCTTCATTTAGTTGGTTCGCTGATTTATATGCTTCATAAGGATAAATTTCAAGTCCATCATCCTTGTCCAAGATAATATAATCATTATCATCATTAGCATGAATAATGGCCTTACCTTTATCTAAAACAGTAAAATTAACAACAGGTGTAACTTTATCATTAGCTTTATCTTTTAGTGTCGAGAACTCGCTTTCATTATAACAAAGCTTACCTTTGCTTTCGTAAATACCGCCAGATTTATCATTACATCCAGAACTGGAATCAGAACTAAGAAGCCCACCCCAAAAAACAATCAGCACTAAAACGCCAACTCCACCGATCAACGAAGCTATTACTGTCGCTACCGTTCTGTACCACGTTGCCTTTTGGGAACAAGCTATAACCAGCGAAACAATAAAGATTATGATAACAATCCAAATCTCAGTCATATTTATACATTACCTATTCAGTTATCCACGTCCGTATGTCACCCATTCATAACCCTATTCAAAATATGATAATAATTACATTGAAGAATGGGAAATAAAATGTTTTCAAGGATACTGCATAGATGTTGTTACCCGACCCGGCCCCCAGTTTTTGCATTAAATTGCTGACGCTCTCCGGTCTTGCTGTTGACCAGTGTAATCTCTACCTGGAATTTATTTTCACCTATTACAGATTGAATCGCCTCAGCCATGTTCTGAGCAAGCTCGCTATTATTTACTTGATTTGCAAAGATAGAAGGAAATCCGTTGGTAGCCGGTTGACCGGATTCAGAGGATGTAGCAGGTTGATGCATTATGCGTTGCTGACTTAGATAATATCTGTCACGTAACCCTTGCCTGCGTGGTTCAAAGATGGCTGCGATTATTGCATCTGTGATTTCCTGCTTGCTAAATGGCTGTTGGCCGTGATTTTCCTGTTTTATCATAGCATTCATTAGTTTTTCTAACACCTGGGGTTCATGCAAGTCCAAGGGCTGATTGGCAGGATAGCTTGTCTCTTTTGACACAAAATTGATATATGCCTGAGTATTATTTCTATCTTTCTTGGGTGCGTAAGTGCTGATTATGCTATTTAAAGTATTTATCCTTCTGTCGTCATAAATAAATTCATGTAATAATAACCCCATATTATATGAATGGACTACTTAACCATGAGCACACCAGCACACCGCCGTCACGATATTTCTGATCATGTTTGGCGTTTACTTGAGCCTCACCTGCCAGGACGTAAGGGCGCCTGGGGACGCATCGCTTATGATAATCGGTTATTTATTAATGCCGTGTTCTGGATTTTACGGACAGGTGCACCCTGGCGAGATTTACCGCCCGATTATGGTGACTGGAAAAATACGCATCGCCGTTTTTGTCGGTGGCGTGACAAAGGAATATGGGAAGGATTGCTTGAGCAGCTCATCTCTGAACCGGATTTCGAATGGTTGATGATTGATGCCAGTCACATTAAAGTTCATCCCCATGCCGCAGGCGCAGAAGGCGGCAATCAGGATATGGGGCGGACAAAAGGGGACTCAATACCAAGATACATTTGGCCGTGGATGCGCATGGTATGCCGGTCAGAGCGCTTATTACAAGCGGTACCACAGCGGATTGCTCACAAGCTGAGGTCTTGATTGAAGGAATAGATGCAGAACACTTATTAGCGGATCGGGGCTATGACAGCAATACAGTGATTGAACAAGCAGAGCACCAGGGCATGGCAGCGCAAATTCCCAGCCGCAAAAATCGCAAGGTCAAACGAGAATATGATCGGGCTCTTTATCGACTCAGGCATTTAGTTGAAAATGCGTTTCTCCCTCTTAAACGCTGGCGTGGGATAGCGACCCGTTATGCTAAAAATAGTGCCTCATTTCTTGCCGCTGTTCAGATCCGCTGTCTTGCTCTTTGGTTAAATATCTTATGACGACACTATCTAGTGCATTCAGTTTTAGTCCCATATGCAGCAAGCCACACAGCGCAGCATAACCATAAACCCGACAGTCCAGCGCTTCATTAGCACGGCCCGGTAATTGTTCCCACACTCGGAAACGCTGCCCGCCTGATTCTTTTAATACAGAACGTTCCGCTAACAATTGACTGAAATAATTCAGATCCCTGTCTGCCGGAAAGTGCATATAGCTTGCCGCTGCCTCACCGGGTCGCGGTGGATTAATATGTAATCTCCCCCGGACCGTATCCTTAG
>NZ_CAWNXG010000083.1:0-6380 GCF_963878145.1 Photorhabdus sp. S10-54
GTTGGATCAGCGCCAGTAAATCCGCCAGCGAGCTTTGTTGATACGAAACTGAACGGGTGCCGTCTCCCTGCGTGTAAGAAAAAGACACGCCCCGGCTTCCCGTCGCCAGATCGATATAAGCCTGTTGGGCTTTCGCTAGCGCATCTTGCAGTTGCTCACGCGTCATTGCACCCGCTAATAAACTCGTGTTTCTGTTAAACATAAATATCCTTGAGATAGCTGAGGGTTAAGAGGGCAAAAGTTGAGACATACGCTTACGCTTCGGCTTTTCCGGTTCCTGAATAATAACGCCGGGATATTGTAAGTTGATTTTTTCTTCCGGTTCGACGGGTGGGGGCAACAGTCGCCGACCAGGATCTGTTGCAATAATTGTTACCAGCTTATTCAGTTTTAGCCCTATATGAAATAAACCACACAGCGCAGCATACGCATATACCCGACAATCAAGCGCCTCGTTAGCCCGGCCAGATGGCAGTTCCCAGACACTGTACCGCTGCCCAGCGGACTCTTTCATAACCAGACGCTCCGCAGTCAGTTGGGTGAAATAACCCAAGTCCCGGTCTGTAGAAAAATGCATATACCCCGGCCCCGGCTTTTCGATATGTAATCGAGAACGGACAGAATCTTTTGCAGAGTTAACCCCAATGATTATCGGCCTGAAACTGGATTTTGTGCGCGGTGTGGGTTTTTTTGTGGGCCAAATTGGTGAGCGTCTGCCCATTTGTGCAGATTCACCTTTAATCGCCCACACGCGACGCCCCAGGCGCTCTTTCGCAAATTCATAAACTTTTTGTGTATGACTACCACCAGAATCCATGCACGCCGCCATAATCGTAAAACCACGGCCGTCAGCCCGTCGCCAGATTTGCGTAAGATAGGCATCCAATCTTAACCACGGCTCAGCGGTTTCAAGATCACCTTCTATAACGTCATATGCAATGGACCAGCTTTCTTCGTCCTTGCCCCACCCAACCACTTCAATTTCAAGCCGATCATTTTGCGTATCAATACCGGCTGTCAATACAGCAATATCATCAGGGACTTCTGCACCAAATACCTCTCTTCTTGACAACAACACATCAACAGGCAGCTTTTTGCCATAATTAGGCCTGTGAGGCAGCCCCATCTGGGTATTCCACCACGCTAACTCTTTGTCTGGATCACCTTTAGCTCTAAGATACTTTTCCGCTATATCAGAGGGTTTATCTTTTTGCCACGGACTAAATAACTTAGATGCCTGATATCCTGCGTGTATATTGTCAATTCCTTGCTTGCCGCATTCAGGGCAAATAGCCCGATAAACAGCATGACGCTCTGAACAAGACCATTCCCATACTTGATTGATAGAGTCAGCATCATCTTGATTACGCCATGCTTGTTCATAAGCAGTTAAAGGAGCATGTCGAGAGCCACAACAATCAAACGGTTTAGTTTGATGCCATCGAATGGTTTTTAACGCTCGTAACCGCTCCCCCTCCGACCAGCCAGCGCCACAGCTTTCACAGTGGATCATAGCTGAGCGAGTAATATGTTTATCCCCTTCCTTGGGCCAATGAACATGCTTAAAAAAATCGAGAAATTGCCGGTGTTCGCAATGAGGGCAAGCTACAGAAGCTCTACGCTGGTCAGAATCCTCATAACTGGCGGCAATCCGGCTTTCATCTTCTACAGTGGGCGAGCAGGCCCGAACAGATAACCAGTTTAAACCAAACGTTGCTGTGCGTTCTTCCGCTAATGTTATTGGATCACCTTCTCTAGTGATGGGGTATTTATCAACTTCATCAGCCAGCAATACACGAATTGGGCGGCGAGCCAAGTTATCAGGACTACCCGCACCGGCCAGCGCCAGAAATCCACCAGTAAACGATTTATACAGTAATGTTTCTTTGGAATTTTTTTGCTTATTTCCACCCACCAATTTACGCAAGATGGGTGTTACCCTAACAAGAGGGGTAATACGTTCTTTGGAGAACTGCTCCGCTGCATCTTCCTTGGGTTGTAGCAGTAAAATAGGGCAAGGATCAAGATGAGCAAAATAGCCAAACAGATTCTCCAGTAATGCGGTCTTCATCAACTGAGTGCAACACATTACAGTGATGATATGTACCCCAGATTCAGTAGCCGCTAACATCGGTCCACGAGCAATCTCTACGGTTCCAGTCTCCCAATTCCCTGATGTACTCCCGGCCTCTTTTGCTAGTTTACGATACTGATCGGCCCAATCCGGTACACTAATACGCGGTGGCGGGGTCCAACCCCTGCGCACTGCGCTACAAAGACGGTCATGTTTCGTCTGTGTTAAATTCAGGCTCGCCGAGGCCAGAGATGTGTTTGTGGACATGTTCTATTAACACCTCTGTCATTCTGTCAGCAGGAACATCCAAGTCAGCCGCCATCAAGGGAGCCACCCTAGAAGGCCAGTTCATCCATGCGTCGCGTTGCTCACGAAAAGCAGAAAACAGAACCGCCTCGGCAACGGTCATCTCAACTAACAGCCCGTCCTCCTTTTCGTACTCTAACTTGGTCAATAATGCCAGGTAGTTTTCCTTTACCCGGCTAGCTTCTTCTCGGCTCATTTCGGCACCGGTAGCAATCATGATTTCTTTTACCGTATCTATGGTAGTTTCTTTGCCAATAGACCGATTTTTTTTGATCGCATTCTTCGTTCTTGGGTCTTGGCTATCTCGCAAAGTAGCCAAAGCTTTATCACTTGCCTCAACGTCAATCATATTGCCATCTAAGACAATATATTTTCCTGCCTTGATCCAGCGGCCAACCGTTTTTCTGTCAACCCCTGCGTGCTTTGCATAATCAACTTGAGTCATTGTTGTCATGAGACATTCCTTTGTGATGGGACACAGATTAAATGTCCCACCGTCTTTAATGTCCCATGCAGAAATCGACTCAATGCCAGATATGACAGGAGTTCAATCATTTCAAAGCAAATGACATGGGACACAAAATGAAAACTTATAGCTGGTAAAACATCGGGGCGCACAATGTCCCATGATTTAAGGGGTCTGAGTAAGGACCCAAAAAATCACCAGGGAACATATTGATAGCATCAGTTCTGCGGCACATAGAACTCACCATAATGTTTTTGGCAAAAGCTCTCATATGCAGCGACTGCGTCCTCAATCCTGTCAAACCTGCCGAGGGTATATTTCTTTTTATTCATCTGTGTTCTGGCTTTCCATTTCTGCCGTGACGGCTCCCAGAATACGCCTTTGAATCCGGACTTGTTTTTCTTACCTACTTCGACGTTGCGCTGGTTCTCTTCATTTGTGGCTTCACGTAAATTCGCTATCCTGTTATCGCTTTTGACTCTGTTGATATGATCAATCATATTGACAGGCCACTGGCCATATACATAGAGCCACGCTAACCGATGCGCCCGGTAGTGCTTTCCGTCTATAGCGATTGTGATGTACCCATGACTCTGTGAGCCGGCGACCCTGTCATGCCTGATACCTTTACGGGTATTATCCAGCCATGTAAACACTCCTGTGTCAGGGTTATAGTCGAGCAACTCTTTCAATTTTCTTTGAGTTAACTCCATCATGTCTTTCCCTGCCAGTTTAAGGAACAAAAAAACCTCGCGAGTGCGAGGCCATTAATATGTTTAAATCAATTATCTAGCTGTGACAGGGCTTTAAATGAGAATTAATATCATTTAATATCATTTAATATCTTGATGATGAGTCCCGAATTACTAATTTACCATCAAAACCAGTCACTATTATCTCGTTGTTATTCTCACTTACGATACATCTTATAGCATCCATATATTCTTTTGTTACATCCACACTGACTTTACATTCGATGGATTTACTCAGTCGCTTGTGCAACTCACGCAACATAATTGACGCTAAATTGGTGCTAACATCAAACCCGCTTAGTTCTGATTTTAGTTGATTAATGATATTTTCAACTTCTTCATGAGTGGGCAATGTCACTGTTGCATTCAATTCATACTTCATTACAACCTCACTTTGCTGTTTTAATAGCTTCATCTAGAGCCTGACTGATAGCCTGTGGCATTAATGCATCAGCCATCTTTCTTGCGCGTTCCTGATAACCCAAGATAGGCGCAACAGGCAGAGCATCACCGAACCGGATTAATAGTTTCGGCGGTCTTTGCTTTTTCCTCTCTCTGCGAGTGCCATTTGGAGAGCGCTTTAACCGCTTTTTGCTCTTCTTACCCTTTCTGCCTTTCTTACGTTGCCATACGCCATTGACACTATTATGTTCGCTGGTTGTGACTTCTCCGATAAATACATCGGGCTTGGCTTTCAGTTGCTGGAGTTTGTTGCGGGGTAAGTTGCCATATTTGTTTAATTTAATGTTCTTTGGATTTAATAACGCACTGCTATTAAGCTTGTGGACCCCACCAACTTCAAAGGGTGTGAGATAACTTGCTGCAATATCACGCACGAACACTTTAGCAGTGAGATTATTCTTACGAGCACCAACCGAGCCAACAGATTTAACAGTAAAGGGAGTCGGGTTATCTAACTTACGCTCTATCGCCTTCTTTTCAGCTTGTTCAATCTGCCGGGCAACTTTTGTTAATGCCTGAGCAGTGGCAAACGGGACTTGCTTCTTTATTTGAGTCAGCTTATTAGACAGTTCTTTTAATCCTGCCATCTTATTGACCTTAAGTTACATAGATAACTGCAACTCTGCGCCAATCAATCCAAGTGCGAAAACAGCTTCATCTGGATAATCAGCCAGCATCTTACGTATTACCTTTTCACATGTACTGACATTTTCTTGTTGTTGCTCTGACAATGAGGCAATTAACCCCCTAAACATCAATATTGTTTGTTCATCTTGTGTCATCTCTTTCCCTTAAATAAAAAGGCCGCACTGGGCGACTGTTATCTGATTTTCCACCACGCCCACGCAGCGGATAGACCCCAGCACATTAAGCCGTACAGAAAATTGCCCCACGTACCGTGCAGCATGAACCAGAAACCACCGAGTATCGGAGTTATCCAACAATAGAATTCAAAATCGTTCATATTTTAATTTCCGGTATTACTGCTTCACCATTAACGACTTATCTGATTATATGCCTGCTTTGTTAACCCACTCAGGCGGCGCGGGTTTCTTACTTTCCACAGTCAAGAAAGGAAAGTGAAATGTCTGATGTTATTGATCCTAAAAAGAACCCAGAACAAGCAGCTCAGCAAGTACTTATTGAGTTAATCCGGGCGGGTAAAACTGGTGGTATGCACGGAGCAGGAACAAAAAGCAGTACAGAAGCATTACTGTACGCATACACATCAATTTATAATCACTTCAAAAAGCTCAGTTAATAACTATCTTCATACAATGAAGTAAAAGCTTTGCTAATCGAACAAGCCATTTCTTTGGCTTGTTCTTTGTCTGCGTTATTTTTCTCTATCATTTCCTTTAACGTATTAGCAGCAACTAATTGAATTATTTCTGATAAATCTTCAAATTTCATTTCAAACCCTCTCTAAACCCTTTCCAAATCGAAAACAGTTGGAATTAGAGTTTTATGCTAAAAAGTCAGTATCCATCCGCCGGGCGCCCATAGCTAAATAACTACTATCGAGTACTCTGTCAGTAGAATGCTCTGGATTAGCTATTGACACTGGGTTTTGATGTAGTCCTGCAAGTATTTTGTTTGTTGCTCGTTCTCAATAATCATTCTTCGGAGATCGAAATAATCTTGTTCAGTTGCCGGGTTAAATCGTGGGGCTCCTGCATAGCCCATGCCTGAGGGGGAAGTGGCTTCTCTCTTTGGACAGGTGGCCGCGATGCGCAACCGACGATGACCAGCGGCAACATCAGTACGAAGAGCATCAATTTCAGATTTCGCATGAGCAAGTTCCTTTGTATGCTGATTATCCAGTTCAGACAAGAGTCTTATCCTCTCCTGCTGATTAACGATTTCATTCTGCTGCTCCAGCAACTCACTCTGTAGCTTAACTGTCGTATCAAGCTGTTGGGTATACTTACCGTAATAGTGGTAAGCCAGAAGCGAGACAAGCGCTAGTGCAATAAGCGTGTAGTAGTGAGCGTTGAATTTCATGATAAAAACATCGTTTTCTCAGCTGCTCGCCTGGCATCTAAGCCGGGTAATACACGTCCACCCGCTTTATTCCACTCCATAAACTGAGACGCGGCGCCTTTGTAGTCACCAGCATTGAGTTTCTTAAGCAGCGTAGAACGAACGAAAGCACCGGTGCCGAGATTGAATATGAATGAACACAAAGCATCGAACTGGCCCTGAGTCAGCGGCACTTTGACTGAGTTTTCCAAAGTAATGTAAACCGGGGCCAAATCATCAAGTAAGAATTGTTCGGCCTGCCGTTCTGTGATTGCATCACCTGGCTTTACTCCGTGAG
>NZ_CAWNXG010000084.1:0-6161 GCF_963878145.1 Photorhabdus sp. S10-54
GTTAATTGGCAATACTGCTCTCATCTGGCGTGAGTTCATCTCTGTTTTTAATTACAAATGGTTTGCCGAGAAAGTCTTGTCGATCATCACCGGAATAATAATTAGAAACTAGCTTCTGACAAAATAAGCCAGTATCAATTGCATCTCGTGCATCAGCGAAATACATAAAACAACCCGCTAATTCATTTGATACACATGAAACTTGGTCCGCAGTGCGATACTTAATAATGACTCGATTTGATTTGACTATTTCCATATTCACACTCTCGCTGTAATGTTTTTACTATTTTTACCATTAACAGAATAAAGATGCACATTTGGTAAGTAACAGTTATCAAAACTTGGTGTTGGCTCTTGCGGCTCTTCGCTGTCTTTAACTTGAGTGATTAGACCGGCTATGACATTTGCGCTATCGTTTTCTGGCTTGCGCTTAAGAGTTAATACTTTACGCGGCTCGGTTTCTACGCCAAAAGCTTTATCGATGATATTCTCAAGAGCTTTTATTTCAGACTGGCGAATGTGTTCTTCTAAGCGGTTGCGAGTGATCAAGTTGCCACGTGCTATATAGCGACGCATCTTTGAATTCAAACGACCACTAGTCGGTAAAATAGTGATATTTTCCATTTATTTCCCCTTGATGAGTAATTTTTGGGGCGCGGTTAATGAACCGGGAGGCTGTTTAAAAATTTGTGGCCCTCTTAATGAGGAGCTCAAACTACAGCGACTCACTATGTCTATCCTTAGACTCTGCTAACCACGCCCCAAAAATCACTTTGGGTAGGGACTCCCCACACGGGCGGGGCATTCATTTTAAGAGTGAGAACTTCACTGTAGTTACTTTTCCTAAATATCAGTTCTCTGTAAGTAAAAAGACTGGTATTTAAGGCCCCTCTGCGGGGCTTAAAGTTACTTCTTGAATCCCATCATGCGTAACCAACTATTCAGTTCGTCATAGTTTTTGAAAATTACATCACCAGTTTCAACGTTACCTTTGAATTGAGTAACAGTAAGATGTTTAACGTGATATTTTTTTCCAGTGAAGTTGTCTGTGTAAGTAGTTAATCTGCTCATTTTGATTTCCTCGTTGTTTGTTGCGTCTGTTTCTTAGCACTTGCGAATCATCTACCTTTTCATACGCCGGTAGCGGCTACTTCGTGGGCTTTCCTTGCCTGTTCGCTTTGTGCTTTTGATGAGCTTAATATAGCCAAAGTTATTTTTAATGTAAATAGCTAAAGTTATATAAAAATAGAAAAAGATATTAAATTGTTGATAGAAAAGGGTATATTTTTTTAATTAATATTTTGATGTGTGATGTAGATAAGGTTTTTTGGGAGAAAGGGAGGTAAAAAGGCCCCGTTGATGGGGCTGAAATTTGATTACTAGCTGTGGTATCTATAATTGATTGATTGACTAATCATTACTTTGCCCTGAATGTGCAACTTTTGAGCTTCGTCTTCATCTAGATACCATGTTTCATACTTCTTATTATCAGAAATAATTGCTAGTTTTTTATACTGTAGCTGTAGTCTCTTGATATATACTTGGTTCTCCAATATAAAAATATAAATACCGTCGCCATCCCAGTAATTTTTTGTTATGTCGACAAAAATTTGATCTCGCGGTTCAAATGTTCCTGACATTGAATCCCCGTTAACCGTGATCATTCTTATTGAATCAGCCGGCCTACCACCAAATAACTTTCGAGCTTCTTCTTCTGTATACTCAATTGAACATATAGTTTCTATAAACTCAGAATTAACCATTACGCCTGGCCCCGCGCTCGCTTGAATATCTAACAGATTTACCCTATAGGAGCACGAAGAATTTTTACTAATAAATTGTTTTTTGTTGTTACTATTTTGTGATGAAATCGTGTTATTGCTCGATTGCCCCTCTAAATTGTCGTCCATATCACCATTGCCAGTCGCCAGCCATTCTGGATTAACATTTAGGGTTTTTGCTATTTGGACTATTTTCCTTGAGCCAGCGGATTTACCGGATGTTAGTTTCCAGACGCTGGGTTGAGACATACCGACAGCCGAAGCCAGCTCTGTCTGATTAACATCTCTGATTGTCATGGCTAGTTTTAGCCGTTCTGCAAATTTCATTTTTTCCATAATTACAATTTATAGCCGGGGCTATATTTAGTCAAATAACTAAAGCTTTACTTTGTGAATAGCTATAGTTATTATTCATCATGATCGAACAGTGGAGGTTATTTTTTTTATGAATAAATTGATCGAACAGGCTATTTGCATCGTTGGTAGTCAGCAGGCTCTTGCTGACATATGTAACGTAAAACAACCCTCAGTTTGGGCCTGGTTACATGGACATAAAAAACCATCTGCAACAAATGCCTTGCGTATTGAGCGTGCAACAAACGGATTAGTTCCGGCATGCCAATTGCGACCTGATTTATCTGAATTGTTTGGCATCGCCTGATTTAATGCTCTTTAACAATCCGCCCCATCTATGCCGATCCAGGTGTAGATTCCCCGCCAGTGTGGGGATTCCCTGTAAACGGGGAGCGTAACCCTGTTGAGGGTTATAAATTTAATTTTAACTTAAGGAAATTTAACATATGGATATCGCAAAAAGTATCAAAATCACTTGTAAGCCAGAGGCGCTAGAAAGTTTTTGGCTTCGATGCATTTTGGAAACAGGAAATAATCAATTTGCTCAATCAATAGGGATTCATCCTTCAACATCCAGCAGAGACAAGGGCCGTATTGCTAAATTAGCCAGTCAATTGGTAGCGAAATATGGTTTACCTGAATGGGCGTATCAACTCCCTGATCATAAGCCTGTAGTTGTCATAGAAGGTGAACATGCCGAAATGCTGATCCAAGCATTGGAAAGAAAAGGGAAGATAAAGAGAAAAGCCTCATTACCTGCCACGGATGAGGCCTGTCAATTACAGCTAGATATGAGGTAATTATACATGAAACAAAAAGTTAATTACAGCGCTGTGCATAAAAACATCATGCGTGATCGGGCTGTTCGCTCGGTCACGGAGCAAGGAGCAAAGAAACTTCGGGAAGCACTGGACGATGCTCAATTGAGGTTGGAACATCGCGAAGAACTGCTGAAAGGGAAGAAAAGCCATGAGTAACGTTGCATACGCTGACTTTGGAGCGAGAAAGACTTCAAGGAGCACACGGATGGAAAACCAAAAACAGGGGCATTTCGCACTGTTCAGGAGTCTTCTGTCCACGGAATGGGCTAATGATACGGCTAAATTGGCCTTGTGGGTTCGATTGATTGGGATGGCTCAATACAAGCCCCGCAGTGTTGAATTTAGCGGCGTTCAGTGGGATTTAGGATCTGGTCAGTTGGTGACAAAAATCCCCATTCTAGCCAGAAAGCTCAGAGATTCTAAAGGCAATGAGAAGACACAAAAACAGGTTAGAGACATGTTGGAATTCTTTTCCTCTGAGGGGATGCTAACGTTCAGCGGTAACCGGCATGGGACAGTGATCACCATCACAAATTACGCTGATTATCAGGGTGATTTTGAGGTAACAAACGAGGTCACTAATCAGGTAACAAACAAACCCAGTGATGACGCGGTTTTAGAGCGAAGTCAGGTAACAAAGTTGGTAACAAATCAGGTCAAACAGAGTAAGAAGTTATTAGAACAAGAATATATAACTACATCTAACGATGTAGTTGGTGAGTTTTCTGATGAAAACAACCCGCCTCAGTCTGTCAAGAAATCTCAGTCTAAAAAGACTATACCGGTTCCCTACCAGGCCATGATCGACGCCTATCATGAAATTCTGCCGGAGATGGCTAAGGTTACTGTCCTGCGAGACGCTAGAAAATCCAAGATGCGCACGTTCTGGCAACGAGCTAACAAGGAATACCAGACCAAGCACCAGAGGCCGTTTACTCTGGAGAACTGGAAAGGCTATCTGGGTTACATTGCCGAGCACTGCACATGGATGACAGAAGAGAGGCCGAATGGCAAAGGCGGCTACTGGCGCAAGAAAAACCTGGATTATTTAATCACCGACCAATGTTACGTATCCGTCAAAGAGGACAGAGCGAATGACCGTAAACAGCATTAATCAAGTACCCCACAGCACCGAAGCGGAGCAGAGCGTCATTGGCGCATTACTGCTAGACCCCCAGAGCGACAATTCACAGTATGTATTCTCCATGCTCAAAGCTGACTTGTTCTACATGGCATGGCATAAATTCATTTTCGCTGAAATGCGGACAATGAACAGCAAGAACCAGGCAATAGATATTATTACTGTGGATGACAGCCTGAAACGTGCGGGTAAATCAGATCAATCGGGTGGATTTGCGTATCTGGCTGAGGTTGCCAAGAACACTCCCAGCGCGGCGAACATAGTCGCTTATGCCAGGCAGATACGCGAGACAGCCGCAGAGCGTTACGCTATTGAGAAAACCAATGAAATTCAGCGATTGTTGATGACGCCTAGTACCCTCACATTTGCTGAAAAAATGGACATGGCTCAAAGGTTGATCGGTGAAGCATCGGAGAATGGTACTGCGGGCCATAAGACCGGACTTAAGCCTATGAGAGAGATTGCCGAGCGTTTCTTTGAAAAACTGGAAGCAAGATTTAATAATCCCGAATTACACAGAGGGCTTAAGACCGGATTCCGAGATTTTGACGAAATGCTAGCGCCCAAGTATATCGTCAACGGATCACTGTTTGTTATTGGTGCTCGCCCGAAAATGGGTAAAACCACTGTGTTAACTGAGATGGCAAAGAACGTCGCTAGTGATGGTCATCAGGTATTGTTGTTTAGCATGGAAATGACAGATGAGCAGTTATTTGAGCGTATGGTAAGTCAGAAATCAGGGGTGAATACAGATATGCTGTATGGTGGTTCTGATGATGAGTACGAATGGGCGCTACTCAGTAAGGCTATAGGTGAACTGAAAGATACTCCCAATATCTGGATTGATGATACTCCTGGAATGTCATTCGCTCATATCCAGTCACAGTGTCGTAAAATCAAGCGTAAAGTTGGGAAGATAGGTTTTATCGGTGTTGACTATCTAACACTGATGAAGACTGAGAAAGCGGATCGGAATGATATTGCGTATGGCAACATCACAAAGGGCCTCAAGATACTGGCAAAAGAACTCGACACTGTTGTTGTTCTGCTAACTCAGCTTAACAGGAATATTGAGGAACGCGCCAACAAACGCCCAATGCCATCTGACAGCCGAGACACAGGCCAGATTGAACAGGACTGTGATTACTGGATGGGCGTCTACCGTGACTCTGTTTATCAAGAGAAATCGGACAAGACGCTGACAGAGTTGATATTGCGCCTCAATCGCCACGGTAAAGCTAACACTGTATATGTCGAACAAAAGGGCCTTTGCTTGTTCCATCTCGATCAAGTTGAAGGCGAGCAACGAGCTAAGCGCAACGAAGACAAGCCCAATAAACCCTACAGGAAGGATTTTTGAGATGAAGATTAAAACAGAAAATTTGACAGGCCGTGCGCTGGATTATGCAGTCGCTATTTGTGACGGGTGGAGTGCTGATTATTTAGATAAGAATCTTGATGTTATGCCCAAATATTCAGCTGAATGGAGTGAATGCGGTCAGTTGATTGAAAAATACATAACAGCACTTGCATTGCACACGAAGAGAGAATATTGGATCGCCGGTAGCGGAGGGTACGGAACGTCATGGGGTGAAACTGTTCAGATCACAGTATGTCGTGAAGTTGTGAGAAAGCACATCGGTGACGAAGTAGAAATTCCTGATGAGCTACAGAGGTGAAACATGACAGAGAAACTTAAGCCGTGTCCGTTTTGTGGAAGCAATGATCTTTGTCCTGATTATGAGGATAGAGGTTCATTGGATGAGTATGTGTCTTGGATTAACTGCGGGAATTGCGGAACAGATGGTCCGTTATCGAAATGGGAAAATAGTTACAAGGAAGCGGAATCGGCAGCTATTCGAGCCTGGAATAAGAGAGTAAATAATGGGGGATAAATGGAAGCTGATTTTTGTTTTCACGAATCAAATAAATCTCAGGCATGGGAAATATTGAAAGAAACACTTCAAACGAAACAGCCGCATCGAATTATTATTAAGCCTTGGAAGAACACCCGATCATTATCTCAGAACAATTTAATGTGGTTATGGAATGAAGATGTATTGA
>NZ_CAWNXG010000085.1:0-6093 GCF_963878145.1 Photorhabdus sp. S10-54
ACGCGATGCAATCTGTTCAGTGAACGACTGCTTTGATTCGGAAAAGTTAATAAATTCTGTTGGTGAAACCCAGATACCACGAGACATTAGTATCCCTCCAGCATACGTGCAGACTGACGGCGTCGGCCGGAACTTGCCTTCACCGGACCTTTGTTAATTTCACGGCTGTCGAAGTACGCCAGAGCAAGGGCTATCGCTGCTGCCTCCATCCGCTTTTGCTTTTGAGCGCTGATCAGGTACACGGGGAACACCGTTAATGACCTGTACTGCCCTCAGATCATCCAAAGTGTCTTCATCCTTTGGCAGCGCCTCCAGATTGCCGTCTTCCAGCGCAGCCTTCACCGGGGGCATATTGTCACGGTACCAACCTTCGGTGGGCATGACTTGCTGCACACGGCTGGCACCATATTTTTGCATGGCATACTCGGCCAGATAAGCACCGTTACCACGGGCATCAAAGGCTGCACCCAGCAAATTAGGAAGTCCATCCATTAGATACCAAGTAATTTGCTCCTGTTGTTTGAATGGCACGTTGCGCAGTTCCAACACGAACGGTACTCTGCGTACCAGATTTTTTTGTTGTAGCAATGGATAATCCACGGACAAATCGCTACTGCGGCCAAAATCGCGTCCCAGAAATGAACGAGCATCAGAAGGTAATGCATCTAGCAACGGCTTCAGGTTGGCTTTTAGCCACTCTTCGGTATCTGTGCGGCGTATTTCATCGGATTTAAGCTCATATCCTTTCGGGCAAGTCAGTCGCAGCACTGGCGTATCGGGAGACATCCGAGATTCAATCAAAGCGCGGGACAACCAGACTCCGCCACCATTAGCAGGAATACAGTCCAATTCTTCTGATGCCCCAGCTCCGTAGAACTTGTACACCGACATCATCCACCGTTGTTCAGCCTCTTGTGACCATTCACGTCTGGTACGTAAACAGACACGGTGAAATAGTCCTTCAGCTACAGCCTCCTTAAAGGTAATACGGTGGATAACACCGTCCCTGCGTCCTGCCCGGATATCGTTCAGCAACTCATTAAACAAGTTGCTGTCTCCGTTATGGGTAGAGATCACTCGCACTTTGCCGCCCCAGATAAGCATGGCTAGTGCCGCTTTCAGTAATTCATCGAGCTGTTCGTGGAAAGCAGCTTCATCAATGACAATGATCCCCTGACGGCCACGCAAGTTAGACGGACGGCTAGAAAGCGCCACTACACGGAATCCAGAGTCTGGAAATTTGATAGTGAAAGTTTTGATGTGCTTATCATCTTCGTCTTCTTCCCAGAACCCTTCTTCAATTTCACTGGCCGCATAGTTGAAAACACGAGCCCACATTGCACAGGCTTGAATATATTCAATGGTCATATCTTGGTTATAGGCGATGTAATACACACTCATACCACCCGCGGCGGCAGAAGATGCAGCGAGGAGTACATTATCTGACGCTTCAGCCCAAGTAATTCCCGTTCGACGACTCTTCTCATTGACTTTAAAAGGAGACGAATCAGCCACCCATCGTTGCTGGTATGGCAATAAGACGACAGGTGCTGCTATTGAGGAAGTATCTGGCAGAACAGGTGCAAGCTGACTCATGTAGCAATTCCCAATATTTCCCGACGTAATGCAGCAACTGCTTCGGCAGATAATCCACCTTTGCGTGCAATTTTCTCTGCATTACTTGCAGCAGCTTCAGTCCGTGCCCGGACTTCAGATTGGAATTTTTTCAGATTCACACTAGCGCGAGAGAGTGTAGCTACATTTTTTGCCACCTTTGAAAGCAGTGTGACGCGCTCTTTTGGCGCAACTTCTCCGTCTTCAGCTTCCTGAAGTTGAATAATACTTTCAAAAAGTTCAGTCTGAATTAAAGCAATCACAGCCTCAGAACGTGCATCTTGATCATCCACGGCACCTTCTGTAAGCATCCGTGCTGCTTCTGTTGCCGCCCGTATTGCACCGTATCGCTTTTCTATTTTTTGTCCATAACGGTGAATAGCGGACTTACTGATTACATAACCTTGATCACGCAGCAAGGTTTCGAGTTCTTGGTATCCACTAAACCCTGATTCAGTCAACGCTCGTTCCAACCAGCGCCGAACGTCTTCAGGGAGTTTATCGATTGTGCTTCGACGCGCCATTATTCACTCCAGTACTTTTCAGGACGAGCAATACCAAGGCCACATGCGACCGTATATTCAACAACATCAACACCAATACGAGTTAAGTCAGCAAACCAACTACCCGATGGCTGTTTATTGAGGTCAATTAATTTACGGTCTGCCAGATAATCTAACTCCTTCCGTAATTCCAATGCAGTGACGTCAGGATAAATCGCGCGAGATATATCCAATAACAGAGTTTCACTGGCGGTATATGGGCGGGTTTTATTCAGTGCGACCAACAGACTCCAGCGCAATGATTCACGACGAACACGAGCAACATCAATCATTTTTACCTCCGGCAATTCGGTGCTGCTGCACCATCTCTAATTTGCTGTAAAGCGCATCCAGCTTGGCTTCAATTACTGTTTGACCACGAATATAATCTTCACGGCGCACGTAATTCAGCGGCAAGTCAGCCTTAAACTGCATAAACTCACGTTCGAGCTGAGACCAATTGTCTACGGAATTTTTAAGCGCTTGCTCTAACGAGGCGTGTCTTTCCTCCTGCCGCTCTTCGGCCTTGCTGAATAACCACTTTGCGATGCCAAAAATGAAACCGAGGAAAGAGAGCAGAAAACCTACGGCAGCCCAAAATTCAATCTGTAATGTCATTGTTGTAATCCTTCGATGTAATCCAGCAAGCCATTAACCTGAGCTTTCAATGCAAGACACTGTTCCCCGTTGTCGATGATATTGGCGAGGATATCTCGTTGCGTGATACCGGATGGCCGTAGTTGGGCATCAGAGCTTTCATTTCCACGGGACGTTTCATCAGCGCCGGAGGTAACGGAGGCAGAGCGAGTTTGTGCACTGGACAGGCCGAGGGCGGCGTTGTATTGCTGCACGAAGCCACGAGTAAACACACAATTAACAGGATGAAACTGTTGTTTTTCATCCATCCAACTCTGGGTAACATGGCCAATTTTCCTCTTCAGTTGTTGGTTCTGAGTGCGGAGTTGTTCAATATCGTTGAGATAATTGGCTGCTGCCTGATGCGCTGAGTGGACCTGCATTTGGTAACGTTGATGCAAGGCATTGAGTACAGTCAATTCCCGTTCTGCCCGTTGCTTTTCCAGCAAAAGAAATTCGGCTTTCTGCTGTGCTAATGCGCTGTTTCCTGTCTCCGTTGCTTTCTGAAAGCCCGTGGTATGACCTCTCCAGTGAGCTAAAGCGAACATGCAGATTAGCGACAAAATCAATACACCAGGTTTAGTCCACAATTTAATTGGCACAGCTGGTACCTCCCCAAGTTAAATAACGAGGTGCGAGTTCCAGTAATATGTGTTTGGAATAATGTCGATTTTCTTTCCATGCTGACGCTCTACGGCCAGCATTCTGAGATTCAACATGACCGAACCAGATCCACGGATTGAGACCAACTGCCTCGGTTTTCTTCTTATCCCGTAGTAACCAGCCTAAGCCTCCGTTATAGGAAGACAGCACCATCGCCATTCTTTGGCACTTATCGGCAGCTTTAATGCGTTGCCATAGCCAATGGTCATAGTGAACCATTGCCTGTATAGACCAGATTGGGTTGAAGGGATCTTTATTGGATAATTCAGGAATACGTTGACTAATCCAATCTGCTGTTGTGGGCATAAACTGGGCCATACCCTAAGCACCAACAGGAGAAATAGCTCGTGATTTCCAGTCACTCTCCTGATGCAACTGAGCGGCAAAATCAGTTACAGGTGCATTCAATCCCCAGATCACACGAGAAGCACGTATTAAGTCATTGCGGTATTGCTGCGAACGGTGTGGTGGTTCGTCAGCCAATGCTGAGCTGATCATTCCGCCACACCACAACAGTACAATTCTGATAATCTGCCGCCAATTCATAATCACAACCCTGTAGCTACGCTCAGACAGGTGGCGGCAACAATCAGTGCACGGCGTATCAGAACGGCAGCAAACACCACATGGTAGCCAGTCTGAACGGGATATTTTCCTTCTTTCATGAGTATCTCATCATGTTTCAGATACTGACCGGGCCTTGCTTTCGGGAATAAACTGCGGTCTAGCCAGTACCCCAAGACAACAGCCAGAGCAATAAGTGATAATTTGTAGATCACGACAGGGACTTGTTGAGGGGAAACTAAACCGATAGTGATCAGCAATAGAACAGCTGTTAACAACCAGCCACCGAGGCGTAATTTTTTGATAAGTGATACAAACGATTTGAAAGTTTTCACTGAACTGTCTCCGTAGTTGTTGATGGAAACAGTTTTGCCAATTTATCGGGAAAAGGATTTTAAAGGGCGTTAAGAGCGCATCAGAAAAGTAAAAGACAGGATAAGAGCGACCAGCCTAACGCTCGAACACTGGGTAGGCTATCAACTCATAGGCATGCACTGTGAGCCAACCGAGGCTCTTTCCGCTATTGATTATTGATGACCGGGAAAGCCTAACTCATTTTCAGCTAATGGAAAAGGCTTACGGATAATGAAAGAACAATCTTTACCTATCGTTCCGTGGATTGGTGGTAAACGCCGATTAGCAAAACATATTTTACCGTTATTTCCTGAGCATACCTGTTATGTCGAACCGTTCTGTGGTGCTGCTGCACTGTATTTCCTAAAAGTACCGAGCAAATGTGAAGTGATTAATGATATTAATGGTGAGTTGGTGAATCTTTATCGCGTGATAAAACATCACTTGGAAGAGTTTGTCCGGCAATTTAAATGGGCATTGGTCAGCCGCCAAATTTATAAATGGTTGCAGATTACCCCCGAAGAAACGCTAACCGATATTCAGAGAGCAGCGCGTTTCTATTATCTCCAAAAGCAGGCATTTGGCGGTAAGGTTGCTGAACATACTTTCGGTACTTCCACCACCAGCCCCCCGCGATTTAATTTACTCAGAATAGAAGAAGAGCTATCAATGGCTCATCTGCGACTGGCAAGAACGATCATTGAAAATATGAACTGGGCACAATGCATCCAGCGGTACGACAGACCGCATACACTGTTTTATTGTGATCCTCCATATTGGGGTACAGAGGGATATGGCATAGAGTTCGGGCTTGAGAACTATGATCTATTAGCAGAATTAGCACATACCATCCGAGGGAAAATGGTGATTTCGGTGAACGATATTCCAGAAATGCGCAAGGCGTTCAAAGGGCTGACAATGCAAGCAGTTAATATCGGTTACAACTTGAAAGTTACGGGGAAAGTTAAACAGAGTAAAGAACTAATCATTTGTAATTTCTAATAACCGAGAATGGCAAGGCAATATATTTGCTTTGCCATTTTTTTTATCTTTAACCTAAACCAATAGAACGGGATACAAACTGTAAACCTATTCCGAGAGTTTGGCTAACTAAAGACCTTAATGCTTCTTTACTTTCAGTCTTCAATGTTTCCTTAATACGATCACCTAATGGGGTTTTTAAGCTATCAGGGATTACTTTGAGAACTTCTAAACCCTCAGCGGTTAATACGGCTCTATGACAACCTTCAGAGCTCATAGTCCCTGCCAAATAACCATTCGTCATGAGCCAATCCACGGTATCCAGAAAAAATCTATGATCTTCTACTGTAGTACAAAGTTCGTCAGAGTATGTTCCATCAGAATATTGAAGGGGTTCACCGATTATCTCTGTGGGTAAAAGATCTATCTTTAAAGGAAATGACTCATATAATTTCCCAAATATAATACCTACAATTTCATTAAATTTTTCTATGTTTGTAGTAGACATAAATACCTTATTTGTTTCTAAAGCTTCAATTTCAACGTTCCACCAGGTAGACAGGGTGAGATCTCACATTTTTAATAAGGTTATTTTAGTTAAATAAAAATCAGAATATGACTTTTTATAGGCATTTCTCTCATTAAAACGTTAAGATCTCTCTCTTCCATAAAAAAGCGATCCTAATAATGAGTATTTTTAATTTTATCAGCAAGATAGAAGACCCTCGTTCTGACATCA
>NZ_CAWNXG010000086.1:0-5886 GCF_963878145.1 Photorhabdus sp. S10-54
GCGGCGGTGGCGGTCAAATCCTGCCCGGCTTGCAGGGTCACCTCACCGGCACCGGTTATCTGGCTGCCGATATCCTGTTGTTGGGTCAGATGGCGATAGTTATCTTTCCCCCAATTCCCCTGTTCTGTACGGTTTGTGCTTAGGGTATCCAGTGTCAGGTTATGGCCTGCCGTTATCTCGGCGCGACCGTCTTTACCGGCGTTTTTGATGTCACTGGCGGTTAATTGGACATTGTTGATGGCGCTCAGCGATAAGGTGCCTTTATCGTTCTGCACATAAATCCCCGCCGGACGGTCCAGCCAGCGGTTAGCCTCATCCCCGCGTAACGTAGACGCGCTGGTGATATCGCGACCTTTCAACGTTACCCGGTCATCTCCCTGAATCTGCCCGCCCCGGTTGGTGAGCGTTTGTTGGGCCGTCAAATCCACTTTGCCGCCGCGAATAAAGCCGCTGTTGGTCAGGTTGCTGGCGGTCAGTTGGGTGACGTCACGCCCGCTAATCGTGCCGCTGTTGGTGATATCGCCCTGACTGTTAAGCGCCACGGTATTACCGGCCAGCAAGGTGCCATCACGGCTCAGGTCGCCCTGACGGACACGCGCATACACCTGCGGTACGGTGACCACCTCGGTAGTGCCATCCGGCAAGGTCACGGTTTGGTTAGTCAGCCAGATAATATCCGAAGTCAGCAATGCCATCTGCGCCGGACTTAAGGCGACGCCCGGCGTTAACTGTTGCTGTTGGCCAAAGGCAATTCCGGCATCCATCAGCGCTTTAAACTGTGCTTCGTCGTTGTTGTAGCCGGGCAAATAACGCCGGCCGGTCAGTTGGGTGATTTGGTCCCGCACCAGCCGCTGTTCGTAGAACCCATCCCCCAGGCGTTTGTGAACCAGCGCCGGGTCATGGGTTAACTGTTGCCGCATATAATCCGAGCCCAGCCACTGTTTATACTGGGTGAATTTCGGGTCGGTCTCGACCAGATAGTGGCTGTCGCTGCCCGGTTGCACCGTATACAGGCTGTTATCCGGCAGGCGGGTGTTAGGAGTCACCACGCGTATCACCGGATCGACTGTTTGTCCTTTCACCGTCTCCGGGGGCAAACTCAGTTCAAATGGCTGGCCGGGGGGCAAGACCAGAGGCTGGTCGTTTATCCCGCTCACCGGTTTGACCGCCGTGGGAGCCGCGTGTATCTGACCGGTCTGTCGGTCTGTAATCGTGATATCGGTGTTCTGTGGACGGGTATGGTCCTGCCAGGCCAGCGTTTTCAGGTCAATCGTTTCTATCACCGGGGCAGGGTGATAACCACTGCGGCTTTTTCCCTGCGAGGTTTTAGTACCGCGGAATCTGGGCTTAAGTCGTTTCTTTTTCGCATACCAGTGAGTCTGGCGACCTTTATCGGTGGTGATGCGTTCCCCCTGAGTGGCTATATTGTGCAGTTCGCCTATTTCGCCGTTCAGCTCGCCGCCGGCGACAATCTGGCTGTCGTGATTGGTGACCTGCGCGCTGTTGAGCGTGATATGGCCGCCCGCCAGAATTTTACCCGGGTCACTCTGTTTAACCTGAGTTTCATTAACGGTCCGGGTGTACTGATATTCGTAAAAGTTATTACTGCGGCTGCCGTCCGGCATGATGGCATCGTGCACGCCGTGTTTATTGTGGCGGGAGGTGTCCACCTGTGACCAGTCATAGCGGGTGGTCCGGCCGCTCAGTACCGCGTCGTGATGTGGCGATTTTTCCGTTTCGACGACCTGCGTCACCAGACCGGCGTTGGTGTTGTTAATCCGGTCGGCCTGAATGTTCAGGTTGTTCCCGGCTTCAATCGTTGCCGCGTGGTTATTGAGCTCACGCGCTTGACCCGTCGCTGTCAGGTTGTTGTCCAACTGGCCGCCAATGTGCATATCGCCCACGCTGTAAATCTGGGCATGATGACTGTTGTTCAGTGTCCCGGTACCGATATCCAGCCGGTCACGCGCGGCAATGACAGCAGCTTTGCCGTCCTGTGCGCTGTTATTCAGCGTCCCCGTCTGGAGGGCGAGTTGGTCACCGTAAATGCGCCCGGTGCCGGTATTGTTCAGGGTGTTGGCCGTGAGATGGGTCAGGCCGCCATCAATCAATCCGGTATTGTTCAGCGTATCGTGGACCTTGATTTGCGTTTGCCCGGCGCTAATTTCACCGGCGGCGCTGTTGGTAAGATTTTGCGCATCAAGATGCAGCGCCTGACCGGCTTTTATCTGGCGGTCATTGAGGAGATTGCCGGTGGTTTTCAGGGTCAGATTGCCATTGGCTGCGGTGTTGCCGGTATGGTGAAAATCCTCGGTTAAAGCGACCGCCATATCGCCTTGCGATAACAGTTGGCCGTCACCGCTGAGAGCTTCGGCGTTAATATCCACCTGTTTCCCGGCAATCAGCGTGCCTTGCCGGTTGTTAATCACCAGCGAGGCGGGTCCGATCTTGTCGCCCACCGTCAATTGTTTGCCTGCGGAGACCAGCCCCTGGGTATTGTCCAGCGTGTGACTCACCTGGGCTTGCAGGTGGTTAGCTGCCCGTAAAGCGCCCTGGCGGTTGTCCGCCTGTTGGGCGTTGACCGTCAGGTTTTGCGCTTCCAGTCCTTTATCCGCTTGCGCCGTGTCGCGATTAATCAGGTGAGCGGTGCTCAAGGTCAATTGCTGACCACCACGGATAAGGCCACCGGTGTTATCGGTTTGGGTTTCAACATTAAGAGTGGTGTCGCCCACCGCCTGCACCTGCCCGTGACGATTGTCGAACCGTTGGGTTTTCAGGTTGAGCGTCTCTGTCGACAACAATTTGCCGTCCCGGTTATCGGTCTGCGCCTGTCGGGTGTCGATAACCAACTGTCCGCCTTGCAGATGACCGTGGCGATTGTCCAGTGGGCCGCTGGTGACGGTGGTCTTGCCCTCACCAATAATCTGGCCCTGCTGGTTATCCAGTAACTGCCCGTCGGTATCCAAATTCAGGGCGTCTGCGGATTGTAAGGTCCCGTTGCGGTTAGTGAGTTGCTGACTGTGAATGTCCAGCCCGCCATTCCCGGCTATCTGTCCCTGAGTATTATTGAGCGCGGTGCTGGTTAGCGCGGTTTTGCCGTCCGCTGCTATCATGCCGCCGGTGTTATCGATGGCGCCGGTGCGCAGGGTTAACTGCCCGCCGCTTAACAACCGGCCTCCTTTTTGGTCGGCATGGCGGGTATTGGTGAATCCGTGGCCGTGGGTATCAACGGCCATCTCCCGGCCGGATTGTAACAGCCCCGCCGTGTTATCCAGCTCACCACTGTTGACTGTCAGGGTGTCCCCGGCTATCACCTGTCCCGCCGTATTGATGAAGGGCTGGCCGGTGGTCTGGCTGTTGATATGCTGCGCCAGCAACACCCCCTGCGTGTTATCCAGTGTCTGGCTGGTTGTAGTCAGTCGGGTTTTGGCTTCAAGATGACCGTGGGCATTCTGAATGGCTTTGCCAATGGTCAGGGTGGCGCGGTCCCCAGTGGCAACAAGGCTACCCCGGCGATTATCCAGTTGGGCAGCGCTGAGCCGGAGCGCGTTACCCGCTTCCAGCCGGCCCGCCTGATTGTCCAGCGTGTCTTTGACCGTCAGTGTCAGCGAGCCCTTGTCGGCGGCTACGAGGTTGCCGTGACGATTATCGACGGTCGTTGCCTTAAGGTTCAGGTTACCGTTACCGGCAATGGCGCCGTTCTGATTATTCAGAGTGTTCACCGTCAGAGACAGCGTATCTTTGCCGCGTTGTTGCATCAGCCCGTTTTGATGGCTCAAGGTGTCCGCATTGAGGGTAATCTGCCCGGCCTGCGTCTCGGCGTGGTTCAGTTGCAGTTCATCGGCCTGTATTGTCAGGGCGCCATTGGTGAGCAGTTTGCCCTTATCACCCAGCCAGCGTTGGATATTGAGCGACAGTTTGCCGTTGCCTGCCAGTTGCACTGTGCCCTGAGTGTTATCTGCCTGACGCGCAGTGAGATGCAGGTCCTCGCCCTGACTGGCAATGTTGCCCTGATGGTTGTTCAGTGTGTCCGTGGTAATTGTGAGCTGTTTGCTCTGGCTGAACAGGGTCCCGCCACCGTTATTCAGCGTGTGGGTATTCAGCCGCCATTCACCGGTCCCGGTTTGATTAATTTTCCCCTGCTGGTTGGAGATAGCCGGCGTCGTAAGGTGGATTTCCTGTGCCACCAATTGCCCGCCGTCGTTGTTGAACTGGCCGGGGGTTTTCGCACTAAAACGGTCGGCGTTGACGGTGGCGCGAGCGGTACTTATTCCCGATTGACTGGCCGTCAGTTGAATCTGGCTGGCTGCGGTCTGGCTGTCACTTAAGTCAATTTGTTGACTGTGGACGGCCAGCGTATCGGTCGCCAGATTTTTGCCATTGGCCTGAACGTATTGCGCGGTCAGGGTCAGTGAACCGGGGCGGGTGGTGTTGCCCTTATCATCCAGTCCGGCGGCCCAGACGCTGTCATGGCTGCTGTGTATCGTGCTTGCGGTAACGGTGGTATCGCTGCGGGCTTCCACCCGGCCCTGATTCTTTAACGCGCCGCCCGCCTGTAAATTCACCGTTGATTGTGACAGCAATTTGCCTGCGTTAGTCACATCGGCAGACGACGTTAATTGCAGCCCGTCACGGCTGCTGATGGCGCCGCGGTTTTCTATCCGGCCATCGGCAGTGATATACACTTCCCCGGCGGCTGCGCCGATATTGCCGGCATTATGCACGCCCACCCCGGCTTCGGTGCCTTCGAGCATGATTTTATGAGCGTACATGCCCCCCAATGCCGCCACATCCAGCATAAACACCGGCTGGTCAGTCGCGTCAGCCGATTTTTTCTCAATCTTCTGGTGTGCCGCATCCACGCGATTGCGTCCGGTAGTCACTTTAAGGGTGGGCGTGCAATTTAGCGTTAATCGCCACCGAACGGGCGATAATATCGGTGTAACTTTGCCGGGTGCTGTCCATGCCGTGCCCGTCAATCCTCACTTCCCCCTGATTGACATCAAACCCTTTCAACCGGCCCCGTTCCATCAGGGCTTGTCCGGTGGTGAGCGTGGTGCGATGCGCGTTAATAAAACCGCAACCGTTACAGGTGATACCGGCCGGGTTGGCAATAATCACCTCGGCTTTATGCCCGGCCACTTCAATCCAGCCGTTGAGGTGACTGCGGTCATGACTGTTGACCTCATTGAGGATAACGCGGGCGTCCCCTTTGGCTAACCACGGATTACCGGCCACCCTGCCGCCGAGTTGCGTCTGCGTGGCCTGATGGCTGTTATTGAGGATAACCCCTTGTTTATCCACATCAAACTGACGGTAGCTGTTGTGGGAAACGCCATCGGCGCCGGGCGTCTGGATATTGACCTGCGGCGTGCCGTTGGCGCTGCGAATAAGGGTCGGCTGCTGACGCCCCGGCGCCTGTCCATCGGCTACAATCGCCGCCTGTGCCGTGAGTGAAATCCCGCCCAGCGCTAACAAGAGACTGAATCGTAACGCCGTGAACCGGCAACGACACGACGGCAGAGATGGCCGACGAGCGCGGCGTCCCGTTCGTCCGCGCCCGGCACACACTATCTCGGCCACCACCATCCACATCTGACGGGCCTGATTAAAGATAATACGATATAACGGCTTGTTCATGATTTTTACTCCACACAACACTACCCACTGGCAGTTTTGCTATTTGAATTAATACTGCCAATACAGGTTGAATCCGGCCGTGACCGGGGAGGTTTGGACAGCGGGATGCCGACAAACAAGTCGTAGCTCACCCCTTTCAGGCTGCCTCGCCAGCCCAGAGCACTCCCCGCCAGGTGTTTTCCAAGCAGCGCGTCACTGCCCCGTCCGCCCACTTCGCCATAATCGATCCCCAGATACAGCGATTGC
>NZ_CAWNXG010000087.1:0-5623 GCF_963878145.1 Photorhabdus sp. S10-54
ACGCGATGCAATTTGTTCAGTGAACGACTGCTTTGATTCGGAAAAGTTAATAAATTCTGTTGGTGAAACCCAGATACCACGAGACATTAGTATCCCTCCAGCATACGTGCAGACTGACGGCGTCGGCGGGAACTTGCCTTCACCGGACCTTTGTTAATTTCACGGCTAGCGAAGTACGCCAGAGCAAGGGCTATCGCTGCATCACCGTGGCGCTTGCCGCCGTCCGCTTTTGCTTTTGAGCGCTGATCAGGTACACGGGGAACACCGTTAATGACCTGTATTGCCCTCAGGTCATCCAAAGTGTCTTCGTCCTTTGGCAGCGCCTCCAGATTGCCGTCTTCCAGCGCAGCCTTCACCGGGGGCATATTGTCACGGTACCAACCTTCGGTGGGCATGACTTGCTGCACACGGCTGGCGCCATATTTTTGCATGGCATATTCGGCCAGATAAGCACCGTTACCACGGGCATCAAAGGCTGCACCCAGCAAATTAGGAAGTCCATCCATTAAATACCAAGTGATTTGCTCCTGTTGTTTGAATGGCACGTTGCGCAGTTCCAGCACGAACGGCACTTTGCGTACCAGATTTTTTTGTTGCAGCAATGGATAATCTACGGACAAATCGCTACTGCGGCCAAAATCGCGTCCCAGAAACGAACGAGCATCAGAAGGCAATGCATCTAGCAACGGCTTCAGGTTGGCTTTTAGCCACTCTTCAGTATCTGTGCGGCGTATTTCATCGGATTTAAGCTCATATCCTTTCGGGCAAGTCAGTCGCAGCACTGGCGTATCGGGAGACATCCGAGATTCAATCAAAGCGCGGGACAACCAGGCTCCTCCACCATTAGCAGGAATACAGTCCAATTCTTCTGATGCCCCGGCTCCGTAAAACTTGTACACCGACATCATCCACTGTTGTTCAGCCTCTTGTGACCATTCACGTCCGGTACGTAAGCAGACGCGGTGGAATAGTCCTTCAGTCACAGCCTTCTTAAAGGTAATACGGTGGATAACACCGTCCCTGCGTCCTGCCCGGATATCGTTCAGCAACTCATTAAACAAGTTGCTATCCCCGTCATGGGTGGAGATCACTCGCACTTTACCGCCCCAGATAAGCATGGCTAGTGCCGCTTTCAGTAATTCATCGAGCTGTTCGTGGAAAGCAGCCTCATCAATGACAATGATCCCCTGACGGCCACGCAAGTTAGACGGACGGCTAGAAAGCGCCACTACACGGAATCCAGAGCCTGGGAATTTGATAGTGAAGGTTTTGATGTGCTTATCATCTTCGTCTTCTTCCCAGAACCCTTCCTCAATTTCACTGGCCGCATAGTTGAAGGCACGAGCCCACATTGCACAGGCTTGAATATATTCAATGGTCATATCTTGGTTATAGGCGATGTAATACACATTCATGCCACCAGCAGCGGTAGAAGATGCAGCGATGAGTACATTATCTGACGCTTCAGCCCAAGTAATTCCCGTTCGACGACTCTTCTCATTGACTTTAAGAGGAGACGAATCGGCCACCCATCGTTGCTGGTATGGCAATAAGACGACAGGTGCTGCTATTGAGGAAGTATCTGGTAGGACAGGTGCAAGCAGATTCATGTAGCAATTCCCAATATTTCCCGACGTAATGCAGCAACTGCTTCGGCAGATAATCCACCTTTGCGTGCAATTTTCTCTGCATTACTTGCAGCAGCTTCAGCCCGTGCCCGGACTTCAGATTGGAATTTTTTCAGATTCACGCTAGCACGAGAAAGTGTAGCTACGTTTTTCGCAACCTTTGAGAGCAATGTGACGCGTTCTTTCGGATTAATTTCTCCTTCTTCAGCCTCCTGGAGTTGAATAATACTTTCAAAAAGTTCAGTCTGAATTAAAGCAATCACAGCCTCAGAACGTGCATCTTGATCATCCACTGCACCTTCTGTAAGCATCCTTGCTGCTTCTGTTGCCGCCCGTATTGCACCGTATCGCTTTTCTATTTTTTGTCCATAACGGTGAATAGCAGACTTACTGATTACATAACCTTGATCACGCAGTAAGGTTTCGAGTTCTTGGTATCTACTAAACCCTGATTCAGTCAACGTCCTCTCCAACCAGCGCCGAATGTCTTCAGGGAGTTTATTGATTGTGCTTCGACGCGCCATTATTCACTCCAGTATTTTTCAGGACGAGCAATACCAAGACAGCATTCGACCGTATATTCAACAACATCAACACCAATACGAGTTAAGTCAGCAAACCAACTACCCGATGGCTGTTTATTGAGGTCAATTAATTTACTGCCTGCCAGATAATCCAATTCTTTCCGTAATTCCAATGCAGTGACGTCAGGATAAATCGCGCGAGATATATCCAATAACAGCGTTTCACTGGCGGTATATGGGCGAGTTTTATTCAGTGCGACCAACAGACTCCAACGCAATGATTCACGACGAACACGGGCAACATCAATCATTTTGACCTCCGGCAATTCGGTGCTGCTGCACCACCTCTAATTTGCTATAAAGTGCATCCAGTTTTGCTTCAATTACTGTCTGACCACGAATATAATCTTCACGGCGCACGTAATTCAGCGGCAAGTCAGCCTTAAACTGCATAAACTCACGTTCGAGCTGAGACCAATTGTCTACGGAATTTTTAAGCGCTTGCTCTAACGAGGCGTGTCTTTCCTCCTGCCGCTCTTCGGCCTTGCTGAATAACCACTTTGCGATGCCAAAAATGAAACCGAGGAAAGAGAGCAGAAAACCTACGGCAGCCCAAAATTCAATCTGTAATGTCATTGTTGTAATCCTTCGATGTAATCCAGCAAGCCATTAACCTGAGCTTTCAATGCAAGACACTGTTCCCCGTTGTCGATGATATTGGCGAGGATATCTCGTTGCGTGATACCGGATGGCCGTAGCTGGGCATCAGAGCTTTCATTTCCACAGGACGTTTCATCAGCGCCGGAGGTAACGGAGGCAGAGCAAGTTTGTTCACTGGACAGGCCGAAGGCGGCGTTGTATTGCTGCATGAAGCCACGAGTAAACACGCAATTAACGGGATGAAATTGTTGTTTTTCATCCATCCAACGTTGAGTAACATGGTCAATCTTCCTCTTGAGTTGCTGGTTTTGAGTGCGGAGTCGTTCAATATCATTGAGATAATTAGCTTCTGCCTGATGCGCCGTATTGACCTGCATTTGGTAACGTTTCTGCAAAGCATTAAGAGCTGCCAGTTCCCGTTCTACCCGTTGTTTTTCCAATAGGAGAAATGCGGCTTTCTGCTGTGCCAATGCGGCATTCCCGATCTCCATTGCTTTCTGAAAGCCTGTGGCATGGCCTCGCCAATGAGCCAAAGCGAACATGCCAATTAGCACCAAAATCAATACAATAGGTTTAGCCCACAATTTAATTGGCACAGCTAGCACCTCCCCAAGCCAAATAGCGCGGTGCGAGTGCTAGTAATATGCGTCGGGGGTAATAGCGATTCTCTTTCCATGCTGAGGTACGGCGCCCTGCGTTCTGAAATTCAACGTGACCAAACCAGATCCACGGATTGAGACCAACTGCCTCGGTTTTCTTCTTATCCCGTAGTAACCAGCCTAAGCCTCCGTTATAGGCAGACAGCACCATCGCCATTCTTTGGCACTTATCGGCAGCTTTAATGCGTTGCCATAGCCAATGGTCATAGTGAACCATTGCCCGTATAGACCAGACTGGATTGAAGGGATCTTTATTGGATAATTCAGGAATGCGTTGGCTAATCCAATCCGCTGTTGTAGGCATAAACTGGGCCATACCTTGAGCACCAACAGGCGAAATAGCTCGTGATTTCCAGTCACTCTCCTGATGCAACTGCGCGGCAAAATCAGCTACAGGTGCATTCAATCCCCAGATCACACGAGAAGCACGTATCAAGTCATTGCGGTATTGCTGCGAACGGTGTGGTGGTTCGTTAGCCAATGCTGGGCTGACCATACCGCCACACCACAACAGTACAATTCTGATAATCTGCCGCCAATTCATAATCATAACCCTGTAGCTACGCTCAGACAGGTGGCGGCAACAATCAGTGCACGGCGTATCAGAACAGCCGCAAACACCAGATGGTAGCCAGTCTGAACGGGATATTTTCCTTCTTTCATGAGTATCTCATCATGTTTCAGATACTGACCGGGCCTTGCTTTCGGGAATAAACTGCGGTCTAGCCAGTACCCCAAGACAACAGCCAGAGCAATAAGCGATAATTTGTAGATAACGACGGGGACTTGTTGAGGGGAAACTAAACCGATAGTAAGCAGCAATAGAACAGCTGTTAACAACCAGCCACCGAGGCGTAATTTTTTGATAAGTGATACAAACGATTTGAAAGTTCTCATTGAACTGTCTCCGTAGTCGTTGATGGAAACAGTTTTGTCAATTTATCGGGAAAAGGATTTTAAAGGGCGTTAAGAGCGCATCAGAAAAGTAAAAGACAGGATAAGAGCGACCTGCCTAACGCTCGAACACTGGGTAGGCTATCAACTCACAGGTATGTACTGTGAGTCAATCTAGGCTCTTTCCGTTATTGATTATTGATGACCGGAAAAGCCTGGCTCATTTTCAGCTAATGGAAAAGGCTTACTGATAATGAAAGAACAAGCTTTACCCATCGTTCCGTGGATTGGTGGTAAACGCCGATTAGCAAAACATATTTTACCGTTATTTCCTGAGCATACCTGTTATGTCGAACCGTTCTGTGGTGCTGCTGCACTGTATTTCCTAAAAGTACCGAGCAAATGTGAAGTGATTAATGATATTAATGGTGAGTTGGTGAATCTTTATCGCGTGATAAAACATCACTTGGAAGAGTTTGTCCGGCAATTTAAATGGGCATTGGTCAGCCGCCAAATTTATAAATGGTTACAGATTACCCCCGAAGAAACGCTAACCGATATTCAGAGAGCAGCGCGTTTCTACTATCTCCAAAAGCAGGCATTTGGCGGTAAGGTTGCTGAACATACTTTTGGAACTTCCACCACCAGCCCACCGCGATTTAATTTACTCAGAATAGAAGAAGAGCTATCAATGGCTCATCTGCGACTGGCAAGAACGATCATTGAAAATATGGATTGGGCGCAATGCATCCAGCGGTACGACAGGCCGCATACACTGTTTTATTGTGATCCTCCATATTGGGGTACAGAGGGATATGGCATAGAGTTCGGACTTGAGAACTATGATCTATTAGCAGAATTAGCACATACCATCCGAGGGAAAATGGTGATTTCGGTGAACAATATTCCAGAAATGCGCAAGGCGTTCAAAGGGTTGACAATGCAAGCAGTTAATATCGGTTACAACTTGAAAGTTACGGGGAAAGCTAAACAGAGTAAAGAGCTAATCATTTGTAATTTCTAATAACCGAGAATGGCAAGGCAATATATTTGCTTTGCCATTTTTTACCTTTAACTCAAGCCAATAGAACGGGACACAAACTGTAAACCTATTCCAAGAGTTTGGCTAACTAACCTCAACTCTGCTTAAGCATTGCGATTTCCTGAGCACGTAAACCTAAGCTCGGCTTTTTCGGTTGGAACGTATAAGCAATTAAGCCTGATACCACCTCCAACAAAAAGCCGACAATGCTCCGAT
>NZ_CAWNXG010000088.1:0-5284 GCF_963878145.1 Photorhabdus sp. S10-54
AAACACCTTTGAATTTCAAGAACATAAAATGGTGACAGGAATGCAATCTTACCACCATGAGCTTTTGAGTTTATTAGGCGCACAATATAAAGCGGTTTATTCCTGAATTAGGTGCGGAATGAAGGATGGAATGTTTTATTATGGATTATAGGGTCAATTATTTATTCCATTGTCAAAAAAATTAGCGCCAAAAAATTGCCAATTGATTGTTAATGACCGGGATATGGCATTCCGTATCTGAATATTTTGAATTAATGTCAGACATGTCGGTTTTTATTTCTTAAGGGTAAGAAGTAAGTAAACAACATTGATGATAACTGTTCGGTAATGACGGTTTTCAGATTTCTAACAAATTCGTTGAGGTAATAAATGAAAGATAACATTGCTACAGAGGGAAATATATTTAAAGGCAAAGTGTTTTCTCAGGGGGTAGATGAAAATGTCCCGCATCATGCAGGTGAGACATTGATTCCACCACGAGAATGCGTTGTAGTGGGGGGAACAACCCTTGCTGTGTTTTGCGCCGAGCAAATTCTGGCGGCTGGGCATATTATACAGGCAGTGTTATCTACCGATAGTGTTCTACAGACATGGGCTGAACAGCAGGGGATTGATTGGGTTAATTCGGTGGATGAATTACAAGAACATATCCTGTTACAGCCTGTTGACTGGCTTTTCTCCATCGCCAACCCAATCATTCTGCCAGCGTCATTAATTAAACAAATCCGTGGTGGTGCTTTTAATTATCATGATAGTCCTTTGCCACGTTATGCAGGCAGTCATGCAACATCCTGGGCGCTATTAGCGAGGGAAACATCGTATGCCATTTCCTGGCACTGTATTGAAGGCGATGCGAATGCCGGAAATATCGCTGCTCAATGGCCGGTATCGATTGAAGAACAAGATACGGCTTTCTTATTGAATCTGAAATGTTATCAGGCGGCTCAAAAAGGATTTAATGAACTATTAAAAGATCTGAGTCACGGCACACTGATAACTTATCCACAAGACCTTTCGAAACGGAGTTTTTATGCGTTATCACGTCGCCCGGATGCTGGTGGGTACTTATGTTGGGAACAGCCAGGTGAGATATTGTCGGCGTTAGTGCGTGTATTAGGTTTTGGCGAGAATTATGCCAACCCATTGGGTTGCCCAAAACTTTTACTAAAACAGGACACGGTACGAATTTCTTGGCTTCAGCGGTTGGACATGTGTTCTGGGGGAAAACCGGGGACGTTGATCTGTGTGGAGGAGGAGAGCTGGCAGGTGACGACGGGCAGTGAGGATGTCCGGATCGGGGGATTCTCCACGCTGGAAGGCCAGTTGCTGTCTGCCATAGCACTTGCAGAAATATCAGAACTGAAACCCGGTAAACAGTTGCCTCTGCTTTCGTCGCAACAGGAGCAGAATATCAAGAATACTCTTCAAACACTCGCACCTTATGAACCCTTTTGGTGTAAGCGTCTTGCCACCCTGCAACCCGCCCATTTACCTTTCGACATTCCCCATAGGACAACAGAACCCCGCTGGGTAATGAGCCCTTGGCAGTCCGTGTTTCCTCAAAACAGTAAAGATATTAAAGAAGTGTCATGGAGAACGTTATTACAGGCATTCGTTATCTACCTGGCGCGTCTGACCCAACAGACGGTGTTTCAGGTTGGCTGGTGTGTGGGATCAAACGATGACTTATCAAATATGGCATCAGTGGTGCCCATGACCATTGAAGCCGCATTTGATAAACCGTGGTGTGAGGTTGCTGACTCCGTCGATAATGAACTAGCTCTGCTGGCACAGTACGGCACATATAGTCGTGACCTTTTTTCGCGTTTTCCTGCACTGTGCACTATCCCAGAATTAAGAACACGCCATCCATGGTCGGTAGCTGTCTCTGTGGTGCAGGATAATCGGTTATGTGATCAAGAAAGGTCTGGTGAGTTGCTGACATTTCAGATAAATACGCAGGGCGGTTTCCGTTGGATCTATGATGAAAATCGTCTGGATGCGGCAGTGATTCTGCGGATGAGTGAACATTTACAGAGGTTACTGTCATCAAAAAGGACAGATGAAGAAATACCCATAGGGCAGCTTAATTTGCTTCCTGAGGCTGAGCGGACATTGCTACTGGAAACCTGGAATGCAACGGAAACGTTGTATCCTGAGACAGGGTGCATCCATCAGTTATTTGAACAACAGGCGGCGAAAACCCCGGACGCGACTGCCTTGGTGTACGAAGACCAGACCCTCAGTTATGTTGAACTCAATGCTCGTGCCAACCGGCTGGCTCATCAATTAATTGCGTTGGGCGTAGGGCCAGAACAGCGAGTAGCCATTTGTGTGTCACGTTCACTGGCAATGGTAGTTGGGGTATTGGCGATACTGAAAGCCGGCGGGGCTTATGTCTCGCTCGATCCAAGTTATCCTGTCGAACGGTTGGCGTATATGCTCGAAGATGCCGCTCCGATTGTTTTACTTATGCAAAAAAAACTGCTCGGACAGTTGGCCAGTACATTAGTTAATCGTGTACCGACTGTTTTCTTTGATCTGCAAGAAGTTGAGACCATGCCGACAGATAACCCAGATGCACAGGCTCTGGGGCTGGCATCACACCATCTGGCGTATGTGATCTATACCTCAGGCTCTACCGGATTGCCCAAAGGTGTTGCGATTGAGCATCGTAATACCGTGAATTTTCTCCTCTGGGCACAGCAGAATTTCAGCGCTGAAGAGTTGTCACACACGCTTTTCGCCACCTCGCTGAATTTTGATTTGGCAGTATACGAATGTTTTGCCCCCTTAATATCGGGTGGCACGACGTATATTGTTCCTGATGCACTCTTTCTGGCAACCACGGAACTAAAGGTACAACACCCTATCAGCCTTATCAATACTGTGCCATCGGCCATTGCTTATTTGACTGATAGCAATGCGATCCTTAAAACCATCCGAACCATCAATTTAGCGGGTGAAACATTGAAACCGCATATTGTTGAGCGTTTATTTGCCTCTTCTCCGGTACAAGATATTTGTAACCTGTACGGTCCTTCGGAGACAACGACTTATTCGATCTGGACACGGATGAATAGAGCAACGGGTTTTGCTGCCCATATAGGTCGTCCGATTGCCAATACCAGAGTCTACATTCTCGACATGCGCGGTCAACCTGTTCCTCTGGGGGTGCCTGGGGAGATTTATATTGCGGGCCAAGGCGTCGCACGGGGTTATCTGAACCGCCCTGAACTCACGGCAGAGCGCTTTCTGGCCGACCCGTTCAGTGACAAACCCCATGCACGGATGTACCGTACTGGGGATTTGGCGCGTTACCGGTCAGACGGCAATCTGGAATATCTGGGACGCAATGACCAGCAGGTGAAAATCCGCGGTTTCCGCATTGAGCCGGGAGAAATTGAAGCGCGGCTGATGGAACACCCAGCGGTACGTGAGTCGGTAGTACTGATACAGGGTGACGGGATGGACAAACGGTTAGTGGCCTATGTAGTAGCGGAAACGGAGGAGGAGCTGGTGAACCGCTTGAGGGGGCACCTGAGTGCCCGGTTACCGGATTATATGGTACCGGCGGCGTTTGTCTGTCTGAAGAGCTTCCCGTTAACCCCGAATGGCAAACTGGATCGAGAGGCGCTGCCGGCACCGGATAGCGAAGCGTTTGCCCGCCAACGTTATGAAGCGCCGCAGGGAGAAACCGAAACGGTGTTGGCGGCGATTTGGTGTGAACTGCTGGGCATTGAGCAAATTAGCCGACATGACAATTTCTTTACGCTCGGCGGCCATTCCTTGCTAGCAGTGCGGATGATTGAACACCTGCGTCAGTCGGAGATGACGCTGGCAGTGCGCGATCTGTTTCAGACGCCGGTACTGTCAGATTTTGCGCAAACGTTGGGACGGCACCGGGCAGTGGAAGTACCCGCTAATGTAATTACCCCCGATACGACAGTACTCATCCCGGCAATGTTGCCGCTAATAGATCTGACTCAGGCTGATATTGACCTTATCGTCGGGCAAGTGCCGGGTGGGATGAGTAATATTCAGGATATTTATGCCCTGACACCGTTGCAGGACGGGATCTTATTCCACCACTTACTGGCAAGCGAGGGAGATCCGTACTTGTTGACCGGTCTGATGATTTTTGCGGACCGGGCTTTGTTGGACCGGTATTTGGCGGCTATGCAGCAGGTGATTAATCGCCATGATATTCTGCGGACTGCCTTTGTCTGGCAGGAGTTGTCTGAGCCGGCGCAGGTGGTCTGGCGTCAGGCCACTATATCCGTCACTGAACTGACATTAGATCCGGCAAAAGGGCCGGTCAGTGAGCAGTTAAGTCGGCGTTTTGATCTCCGCCATTTTCGTCTTAACTTAAGCAATGCCCCGTTACTGCAATTTGTTATTGCCCGGGAAACGGATGGCCGTTGGTGCTTACTGGAATTGCAGCACCACCTGATTGGCGACCATACAACACAGGAAATGATGCACCATGAGGTCCGGGCATATCTGACGGGGCAGGAGGAAACGTTGCCGACATCGGTGCCGTTCCGCAATCTGGTTGCACAGACCCGGTTGGGGGTAAGCCAGGAAGCGCACACCCGTTTCTTCACGGAAATGCTGGCGGATGTGGTGGAACCGACACTGCCGTTCGGCTTGGCGGAGGTCCATCGTGACGGCTCACAGGTGACGGAATACCACCGGATGTTATCCGCTGAGCTGAATAACCGTTTGCGCCGTCAGGCGCAGCAGTTAGGGGTTAGTCTGGCGGCGTTGTGCCATCTGGCCTGGGCGCAGGTGTTGTCCCGGACCAGTAGTCAGGAAAACGTGGTGTTCGGTACTGTATTGTTCGGACGTATGGCCGCGGGAGAAGGGATGGACAGCGGGCTGGGGCTGTTTATGAATACTTTGCCGTTGCGGCTGGATATAGATAACACGCCGGTGTGGGACAGTGTACAACAGGCCCATACCCGGCTGGCCGGATTATTGGCGCATGAGCATGCGTCACTGGCGCTGGCTCAACGATGCAGCGGCATTGACAACGTAAGTCCCCTCTTCAGTGCCCTGCTGAATTACCGGCATAATGATGTGTCGGCCATCTCCGGTGAACTGATAAGCGGGATTGAAGTTGTTGGTGGGCAGGAACGGACTAACTACCCCTTCGTACTGTCGGTTGAGGATTTTGGTGGTTCGCTGGGGCTGACAGCACAGACGGTTCAGCCGTTTGCGCCGGAGCGGGTATGCGATTATATGCAGCAGGCACTGGAGAGTCTGGCGGAAGCGCTGGAGC
>NZ_CAWNXG010000089.1:0-5081 GCF_963878145.1 Photorhabdus sp. S10-54
GTGACAAACTGACGTCCAGTATGAATAGAAGGTTCCCGTTTTCGAATGAATAAGGTCATAAAAGATCTGCGCTTAAAAGAAGTACGCAGATCTTAACGGATAACACGCGCCTTTTGCGACACCCTCGAACGGTCGGGAAACGTTGCAAGTTTTCCAGTCCCTGCTCAATGTCCCGTAAATCCAGCAATTTTCCTTCACGCGCGGGAAAGGGGGTTATCCGCTGGATATATTTCCCGCTGTCAGGGGTATAGCGGATATGCCGGATGTTGCCCGGTATCATCACCAGTTTTAAGGTTTGAGTATGCAAGTCCTGACTGGGCGCTAATACTCGACTGGTGACATAACCATGATCGATGAGCTGATTTTGCAGCCGGGTCATCAGCCGGTTAATGCCCTGAGCGCCGAGGCAATGGTTTTCACCCTGTTGAGCGACACGCCTGAACGGCAACCAGTGCGGGAAATTTTCAGTGCCTGCCAACACAACGCGGGTGATCGGAAAACACGGCGTTTCCAGCGGAAAGGCGGATGACACCGCCTGTTCGGGGACAGACAGATGAACCTCCGCAGGGGGTGGCGTTAATTGCGCCTCCAGGGCTTGCTGACGTGCCTGTTGATGAATGAGTTGTTGTGCTGAGAGGTCGGCAGCCTGACTGCCTGAAACCACGCTATAAAAAACCGCAAACACTAAAATACTGCTTTTCATTGACTTTCTATTCCACAATGCCAGAGCGGTATTAACCACGAATTTAACTTAGCGATCAATATTTAGGATTGATGATCAACCGGGCATCTAAAATAGGGGATTGGTTAAGTTATCAGCAAAAACAAGGGGTTATATTGAAAAGCAAAAAACAGGCCAATGTGATTATTTTGTGACAACATTGTATAAAAAACAGATTAATATTAATCATTTAATAACCAATACTAATAATTTCAAATTAATTTCATTTTTTGTGTTAATTATGTGATATACATCACATTTATGATGTTTTGTTTCAGGATTAAATCACTGGAAAAGTGATGATTGTCGTAAATTGGTGATGCAGTATTATCTTTTCTGATGAGGTTAGATGATGAGAACTGACGCTATACCATTTCGGATTGGGAGATAACCATCGGCAACAGGTGTTCGTAATGAATTCACAGATTGGCAAAAATCATGAATCCTAACTATGTTGACACAGGGAGTTATTGAGCGATCTCCATTCATGAAAATACGCAAAAAAAGCGCTGAGTCACTATTTGATGTGTTATGTTCTGCCATAAAGAACCAGACAGCGGCTTAATAATAAAATGGGTGGCTGCTCCTTGAGTGCATTGTGCAAAATTGTTGTAGAAATGACCTGAAAGCCAATACCTTGGAGAAGGATATTTACCCCCGTTTCTTCCTTAAAACGGGCAGTAAAGGAATCTGTAATAAATCATGCTCTCTTTTCCCGATAAATGGAGCATATAACGATAATTCAGTTCGTTGAACATCATTAAGATTTGAGATTCAAACCAAAACGCTGCTTTCAGGATGTAAAAATCTTTCTGGTACATAAAGATCATAATCGTTGGAGCGACAGTATTCTTCCAATTGCTGAGCAGACCTAACACCAACCTTCCTATATATTTTTGCTATATAATGTTCAACAGTACGATAAGAAATGTTTAATATCCGACCAATTTGTTTACTGGTATACTTATGTAAAGAAAGAAAAATGACATCCCATTCCCGTGGAGTAAATAAATGAGTCGGTGGTTGAAATATAATAGAAGCGGGGAGTTTTCCATAAAATAAACGGGTTAATGAGAAATCCTGAGCTTCCCATCCGTGGAAAATGACTCCGACACATTCGTTTTCATCATTATATAATGGGTATTTTTCACAAAAATGAGATGATAAGAATTTATCGCTCCCATACATATGTGTTTCAAGCGAACATACTGTTGTTTCGCTCTTCATTGCACTTTGATCATGAAGAACGAATTCTTTTGCAAACTCAGCGCCATCCCAAGGAAGTTCATAATCATACCGCCCTTCGTAATCAAATGAATCTGGAAGATTTTCAAGACGTTTAAGTGCCAGATTGCCATAAATAAAGCATGAGTTCTTATCCTTTATTCCCCAAGGCTCATTACTTTGCTTCATTGTGTTAATGATTTGAGGCGAGATAATTAGTTTATTATTCATGTTATCACTCCTTTTTTATCCAGGCTTAAAGTTAGATTCTTGATATTTTATAATCAACTTAACTCTATACTACCGATAGTGACAAATCTTGCTGGAATATAAAGATCGAGTTTATGTTCTTTACAGAAATCTTTTAATTCTGCGTGTAGTGGCAAATTGAATTTTTGGTAAATTGATTGAATATGATTAACTACATCTTCGGCACTTATCATTAGTTCTTCACTGATTTTATCTTCATCTAATGAGCGCAGAGTGAGAAAGAGAACTTCCCATTCAGATTGCGTCAGTATGTCATTAGGGGCGGTGAATTCCAGCGTTGCCGGAAGTTTCTTTTCATAGTAATAAGCAGTAGAAAAGTTTTGTGCTTTAGACATGTGAAATATAATGCCAATGCAGTGACCATTTTCATCACAAAGTGGGGATTTGCTACAGCGGTAAGTTTGTTTGACTTCATTTTCCCCAAACAGGTGGGTTTCAAGTGAAGTGACGGTTTTCATCGTTTGCATAGCTTTTTGATCCTGACGGCGATACTCTTCTGCATATTCTGCAATCGGTGAGGGTAATTCGTCCGTTGAAAGTCCTGCAATATCGAAATCTTCAGGCAAATTGAGCAACTGGTGAAAAGCAGGATTGGCATACATAAATTTTGATTGGCGATCTTTAGCGCCCCACGGTTCATTACTTCTTTCCCACATGTAAATTAGTTGTGGAGTGATATTATCCGGTTTATTTTTCCTATTTGACACAGTAACTCCTTAGTTATTATTAAGCCATTATCTGAACGGATTGTTTTTTGATGATACACAAAATAACTTAACTCTATAATATAGTATAACAATTATCCAGTTAAAGACTGTATTTTTATTAATTTTATGATGGTATTATAAACACCAAGTAATATAAGGAAAATATTATTTTTATTGAAAATAATTTAAGTGATTTATTTTGCCAGTTAAAAATTGCACGCACATAACATCGCAATCTGTTAAGATGGATTGTCTTATAAAGATATGAGATATTATGTTGCTATATGTTACATAAAGACTTTTAAATTTGGTATTGAATCGGAACCTGGCGTGAACATTTAGACGCTTCTCTTCTACACATGAATTGAATAAGGTTGTTCGTAAAATGCCACGATCTTTCCTAAAATTTTGGCTGTATTGATTACTACAGATTTTTTATTTGTATTATGCACCCAATTGAGGCTATTAATGTTGTCAAATCGAGATGAGATGAATAACTCTTTATTATCTTCAATAAGAAAAAAACCGTTTCCTTTTCCATGCTTATTAACAACCATAGTTACCCCTTCCTCAAATAAGTCATTTTGAGATAGTGATATTGCAAATAGATAATCATCTTTATCTACACATAAATATGGAATGCGAGCCATTTTCATATAATTTTTTTTACTATATTCATTAATTGACGTATAAAGTGGAATATCGACATAATGTGTCTCAGTTCCGACGACAGGCAGCCCATCTCCACTTTTAAGCCATCCAATATTGACATTAAGGCATTCACTGATTGCGCCTATGTGCTTGGTGTTGCTGATTTGCCCCGAAAGCAGTTTTGAAATATAACCCCCTTGCACACCGATTCGGTGAGCCAGATTTGTTGGTGTCATTCCCCGTAACTCAAGCGCTTCTTTAAGACGTTCGTTAAAGTATTTCATACGTATTCCAACGCTTCCAAAAATAACTAAACTTTTTGAACATTTTAGTATCCGCAAAAGAACATTTCTGAACATTCAACGTTCACTTTTGAACAATTGAAGTTTATTTATGCCCTTTTTGCCGTTAGACATAACATTTTCCTATTCGGGGAATATTTGGCTGTACTTGGCGGGGTTTAATGTCTTAGTACAGCCATTTTTTAGCATTCCGCTCCAGTGCGGACTCAGGGAAAAAGCTGTAACAACATAAAAATATCAATCTAAAGAGAGTATGAATATAGCACCTTGAATAACTAATACTGAGGAGAGAAAAAAGGAATGATTGTAAAAATCGACTGGCACCCAGCGGATATTATTGCGGGCCTTAAAAAACGGGGAACGACATTATCTGCTGTTTCAAGAGAAGCGGGGCTTGCCGCATCCACCTTAAGTAATGCTCTGCATCGTAGCTGGCCTAAGGGCGAACGCCTCATTGCTACCGCTTTAGATTGTGAGCCATACGAAATATGGCCGAGCAGATACTCTAAATGAGTTGTCATTTCCAAAATTCACATGAATTTCTCATATGAAAATCAATGAAAGGAAACTCATTACCTGAAATTTTTCTTGTGGAAAGCTTCAGGTATGATAATAGAATGAAAACAGGGCTATTAACGCCCTGTTTTGTTATCACTTTTTAGGAATGAGTTTTATAAAAAAGGGTTAGTATATAATACCCAAACTCTCGCCTTATATGGTAGTAGAAGAGAATTAAAAGATCTCTTAGAGGGTAAAAAACATATAAAAGAAATTAAAGATTTTACTGGATAGGGGTAGTGACCAGCTTCCCGGTCATCAACATCCCTTTATTGCTATACAAGCACATACTGCCAAACGGCCCTTACTTCGTTGGCGGTTAATTTTATACAGAAACTTACGGTTTGGACGCCAATAACACAGTAAAACCGTAAATTTATTTTCAAATACTCCTGCTGGTCCTATTTATGAGCCATCTTTTCGAGTGAGTTCATCAGAATTCACCATTATTAATTTTAATTATGGCTTTTACATGTTGTTTTGCGGCTTCTTTTGTTAAATGAATAACCCCCGATTGTAAATAACCTGAACTCTGGATAAAAAAATGGAACTAAGTGCCTGTTCCAAGATCAAAATTTTCGACCAAGAAAAAAACGATCTTATTAGGAACAGGCATGGATAAACTAGTTGAACTCTTCTGCGATGTCG
>NZ_CAWNXG010000090.1:0-4919 GCF_963878145.1 Photorhabdus sp. S10-54
GCCCCACCGCAGGACTCCATCACTACGGTTGCAGCCTTGCAGGAACCGAGAAAATTCATAAGCTGAGTGCGGGAAAACTTCTTACGCAGCAGGGCGTTACCCTGCCTGTCCTGACAGTGGACATGGAAGGAATGTTTACCGAGATCGATACCAATAAGCGTAACGTTTTGCATGATGGTTCCCTCTAAAATAAAATACCCTGCTAGCGTACCTCTCACAGGGTGGGAGTGACCATCTTGTATCTTTAATCTGGTTTATTATGGTTAAGTGAGATTGGCAACAATCATGCAGTCAGATAACCATCAAGGGATTAAGCCCGTTAATGAGCTTTCGACGCGTGATTGTTACTTTTCTTCGAAAAACCCGAACAGTTGCTTGAAACAAAATTCGTATTTGCAAGAATGGGAGCCGAAGAACCATGACTGAAACTATTTGTGTCGGTATTGATGTTGTCAAAGCTTCACTTGAAATTGCACTTGGTGCTCAGGGAACCGTAATGACATACCCAAATACCCCTGAAGGCCACGATGAACTCACGGTGACACTCGCTAATTATACAATTGATTTAGTTGTATTAGAAGCAACAGGGGGTTATGAGGTACCCGTCGCCTGTGTTTTGCAGACTCTGGGGCTGGCTGTTGCCATCGTTAATCCCCGACAAGCCCGTGACTTTGCTAAGGCAATGGGTAATTTAGCCAAAACCGATAAAATAGATGCTCAGGTGTTGGCACAGTTGGCTCTGGTTTTATCCCAACGAACAGACCGGGATAAAATAGCCAGGGTATTACCATCTACTCAGCAACAGGTGCTGCAAGCCATAATCGCGCATCTCCGCCAATTGGTTACACTTTCTATCTCAGAACGCCAAAGGTTGGGAAGTTGCCATCCAGAAATTCGAGAAAGTATCACTTTAATGATCAGCTTTATACAGGAACAACTTAAAGTCATTGAAGCTGCATTATCTAAACATATCAAAACGTTTCATCGTGCCAAACTCGATTTATTATCCACAGTAAAAGGCGTTGACCCTGCCACGGTAGCCACCCTGATTGCTGACGTGCCAGAGCTGGGTAAGTTAACACGCCGGGAAATTAGCGCCTTGATTGGTGTTGCACCGTTCAATCGAGATTCTGGGTTCTTCCGTGGGAAACGAACGATATTTGGAGGAAGAGCAATGGTGCGGCGAATGCTGTATATGGCTACGTTAACGGCAATTAGATTTAATCCCGTGCTTTGTGCTTTCTACAAGAGGCTGATAGTTGCAGGCAAACCCAATAAAGTTGCCATCGTTGCTTGTATGCGTAAATTATTGGTCATCCTCAATGCAATGGTAAAAACAAATAAACCGTGGGACGAATCACTCCACACGGTTTAAAGTTTAAAGTGAAAGACAGTTGCTCATTAACCGAGCTGACTGCGGTGCTTTGAATGTTCTATTTGAGAAATATTTTTGAGCTGATCCACGACCGTTTCTATCAGAAATCGCCTTCTTAACATCAGCTTATCCCAGAGAGATAACGCTTTTGCTTTCATGTTACTACGGACATGAGTGATTAACGTTATTCCTTCTGCTTCCAGTTCATCGCACAGGGCCTGTGACAAATACCCTTTATCGCCACAAACACCCTGTTAACCCTTGTACCAACGCTTTGACTGGATGACGATCATCTTGATTTCCTGAGGTCAACTTAACCGCTAAAAGTTCACCACAATCGTTGATAACCAGATGAAGTTTAAAACCTTAAAACCAGCCTGTACTCGTTTTCCCTCGCTGGGCAACGCCCTCAAATACGCGATGACGGGGAATACGGAGGTTGTGACAAACGGCAATTTTGGTTGAATCAATAAAAGCGATCCCCAGGGTTTCAGCCTTGCATGACGAAAGAAAAGCGCAGAGAGGAATGAGCGCCCTTTGCTTCAAGGTTAACATACGGGTGTAGCTGACCAATCCAGGAAAATCGGCCTGAAGATAGTGTTTAACATGCTGAATATAAAACGTTTTAAAATCACGATAATGGCTCATGTGGAATAAAATGAGTATCGTCATCACTTCACTGAGAGAAAGGGAAGCGTCGCGGCGACGTTTGAGCAAGCCATTTCCAATTAACTGTTGATGCCAGAGAGGAATAAATTGTTGGCAAAAGTCATCGACGCCGCAGTAAAGTTCTTCTAAATTAGACATGCCTGAGGATCTCCACGATTTTGTTTTCTTTGACAAAAACTTTGATCGTGCCTCAGGCACTTAGTTCCCTTCTTAAGCAAACCTCAGGTTAATAGTGTATTTGTACTGAGGTTTTTAACACCGGGCAGATAGCGGGTAAAAAATGTTGTCAGATTTTTGGCGAAATCAGTTGGTTTCATCATAGCCCCCTGTTTCTGGAATAATGTTCCCCAAAACCCTTTCCACCTGTTCCGTGATATTGGGAAACAAATCCGCCGTCAGATGAAGATAGTAAGCCGTATCCCCTAACGAGACATGTCCCAAATATGTTTGCAACACAGGAAGGAGCGCCCGCAAATCTGTTCCCTCCAGTACCCAGCGACGAAGACAATGAACGGCGAAAGTGTGTCTGAAGTCATGTACTCTTGGTCCTTTCCCTCGCCCGCCATGAGAAATTCCTGCTTTCCAGAGAAATTTCCGCAGATTTTTCTCCACATTGCCTATTGTCATCGGCTTTAAATCCCGCCCCGGAAAGAAGCAATCTTTCGGGCTGGATAACAGGTGAGTGTTTTGCCTGTATGCTTTCAGCTGCGTCAGCATGTCGGGTGATACCGGGAGTTGATGGTGTCTGTCCAGTTTGGCGTTCATCACGGTAATGACACCTTCACTTAAATCGACGTCCTCAACTTTTAGCAGTCGTGCGTCTGTCACTCGTAATCCACAACTGTAAAGCAGTCGGAAAAAGACTGGCATTACAAGATGACGATGGGGAACGCTCGAGCAATAATGGCAACGGTCAGTTTGAATGAAAATCCGCTTCAGCTCATCATTTGAGTAGATATGCGGCATATACCGGGGGATCCGTGGCATCATGCCCTTTGGCAGGCAGAATGCGTTGTATCCCAGTCTCATCATGTATTTTGCTAGTTCTTTGACTGGGGTAATACGTCCCTGTAAAGTAGCTGGGTGTTCTCCGGGACGTTTTATAGCCCACGCCAACATAAGTTCACGGGTTATCGTGACCTCACCAGGATGGCACTCTCTGCAAAAGGTATCAAAGCGTCGGAGAATGCCTGGCTCGGAATCGTATTTGTACCCTAAAACCCGCTTCTGTTGGATCAATCCAGTAATGTGTGGGGCGAAAGCAGATAAATAGTCCATCATTTCACCTCCGGGCTGAGTGCGCATTCGCAAAGCAGCTTCAGACTGCTTTTCAGGTAGACCGATGTGGATTGAGTACTCTGATGACCAAGGATATCAGCGATTTCCTCAATCGGTGTCTGTTGTTCCATCAACATGGTAGCCAACGTATGACGAAGGGAGTGCATCCCCACTTTTTTCTTTTCAGACACCGGCAGCTTTGCCACGCGCATGTACTTCACGATCATCTGGTACAGATGATCTTCATCAGAAAAAGGGGCTATGGGCGCAAGATGTCGTAAAAATACATAAGGAGAATCGCTGACAGGACGTCCGTTCTGAAGATAATCAATGATGGCCCAGCCGACATCTTTTAAAAGTGGCAGGCGTACTGGCTTTTGAGTTTTGGATTGTGAGAATTCCAGATAGTTTTCAGCCCAGTTAAAATTTGAAAATGTCAGACGTTTTGCATCAATACAACGCAGGCCCAAGCGCGTAATCAGCAGAATGATGGTATAATCCCGTTTGCCGGACGGATTCCCGCGATCAATCGCTGCCAGCAACCTGAGAAAATCGTCTTTCTTCCAGACGGAGGGGATTTTTGTTTGCTGACGAGTCTGCATACAGGGAAGCGAATCAGAGAAATCTGCGGCAAGTCCCTTTTCGTTGTAAAGAAACCGGAGAAAACACCGGAGTCCACAGAGAACAAACTCTACCATCTTGTGGCTATAGCCCATCAGTGTTCTGACAAAATCAGGAAGATCCTCTGCCTTCAGCGCCTCAACGCTCAGGTTGTGTGATTCCATAAAACTGGCAAAGTTTTCGGCGGTTCTGCAATAACCTTTAGTTGTGGAAGCCGCATAACCACAATTTTTACAGTGTTGCTGGAACTGGCTTAACAGGATGATATTTTCAGGGACATTTATTCTAGAAAGGCTACGATGATACCGACGCAGCACCGCTCTGTGTTGCTGGAAATTGCCCATCATTCGTACAATCCGGAGCAGATAGATATTACTTTGTGTCAGTAATCCAGCCTTTTCTTTAGCAAAAAAGTCGCATTTTTCATCCACATATTGCATTGCGATACGCTCGGAAAAAAATTCTCGTGATGCTCATCAAAATACGTGGCGATCCTTTTCCAGTGTTCACAATAATAATTCAGAGTAGTTTCCTTATATCCCATGCGAATAAGTTCCTGCTCAAGCAGGCTGATAAGTACTCTGATCGGTAATTTTTTCATGTTCAAATCTCCAGATAAAAGGTGAGGTTGGGGACTTCCCCATAACCATCCTGGTCAGATTTGAATATGTCTCAATTTATTATGCTTACTCTTTGTGGCGTATGGCCTGATCCCATACGCCCAATTTAGCATCACTGCGCATTTATCTTCACTGTGCATTAGGTGCGTTATGTAAAGCTTTACATAACGCACCTTGGGGGCATCCGCGCACGTTCTCGGATACTTGTTTGCCCTTGATAACGGGTGCTGTTATTAAGACCTCAATCAGTCTGAGAAAACGGCGATCTGATATCTTCTTCCGCAGTAAACTCATCAGCTCAATATGGGGTATTGTGTTGAAATACTTTCGGATGTCGATTTCCACAACCGTGCCAT
>NZ_CAWNXG010000091.1:0-4836 GCF_963878145.1 Photorhabdus sp. S10-54
AAGCGTTTGCCCGCCAACGTTATGAGGCGCCGCAGGGAGCAACCGAAACGGTGTTGGCGGCAATTTGGTGTGAACTGCTGGGGATTGAGCAAATCAGCCGGCATGACAATTTCTTCACGTTGGGCGGCCATTCCCTGCTGGCGGTGCGGATGATGGAACGCCTGCGTCAGTCGGGATGGGCGCTGGCGGTGCGCGACCTGTTTCAAACCCCGGTGTTATCCAGTCTGGCGCAGAGACTGGGGCAGAACCAGGCCGTGCCGGTGCCTGCCAATGTGATTACCCCCGATACAACAACGCTCACGCCGACGATGTTGCCGCTGATAGATCTGACTCAAGCTGACATTGATCGTATTGTCGGGCAAGTGCCGGGCGGGATGAGCAATATTCAGGATATTTATGCCCTGTCGCCCTTGCAGGAGGGGATTTTATTCCACCACTTACTGGCAAGCGAGGGAGATCCGTACTTGTTGACCGGTCTGATGGTTTTTGCGGACCGGGCTTTGTTGGACCGGTATTTGGCGGCCATGCAGCAGGTGGTTAATCGCCATGATATTCTGCGGACCGCCTTTGTCTGGCAGGGGCTGTCTGTGCCGGCGCAGGTGGTCTGGCGTCAGGCCACTTTATCCGTCACAGAACTGACGTTAGATCCGGCAGAAGGGCCGGTCAGTGAGCAGTTAAGTTGGCGTTTTGATCTCCGACATTATCGTCTTAACTTAAGCAATGCTCCGTTACTGCAATTTGTTATTGCCCGGGAAACGGATGGCCGTTGGTGCTTACTGGAATTGCAGCACCACCTGATTGGCGACCATACAACACAGGAAGTGATGCACCATGAAGTCCGGATGTATCTGACGGGGCAGGAGGAAACGTTGCCGACATCGGTGCCGTTCCGCAATCTGGTTGCACAGACCCGATTGGGGGTAAGCCAGGAAGCGCACACCCGTTTCTTCACGGAAATGCTGGCGGATGTGGTGGAACCGACACTGCCGTTCGGCTTGGCGGAGGTCCATCGTGACGGCTCGCAGGTGACAGAATACCACCGGATGTTATCCGCTGAGCTGAATAGCCGTTTGCGCCGTCAGGCCCGGCAGTTAGGAGTCAGTCTGGCGGCGTTATGCCATCTGGCCTGGGCGCAGGTGTTGTCCCGGACCAGTAGTCAGGAAAACGTGGTGTTCGGTACCGTATTGTTCGGACGTATGGCGGCGGGAGCCGGGGCGGACAGCGGGCTGGGGTTGTTTATTAATACCTTACCGCTGCGGTTAGATATGGATGATACGCTGGTACGGGAAAGTGTACAGCAGACCCATACCCGGCTGGCCGGATTATTGGCGCATGAGCATGCGTCACTGGCGCTGGCCCAGCAATGCAGTGGCATTGACAACGCGATCCCCCTTTTCAGTGCCCTGCTGAACTACCGGCATAATGATGTGTCGGCCATATCCCGTGAACTGATAAGCGGGGTTGAGTTTGTTGGCGGGCAGGAGCGGACTAACTACCCCTTTGCGCTGTCTGTGGAGGATTTTGGTGGATCGCTGGGGCTGACGGCGCAGACGGTTCAGCCATTTATGCCAGAGCAGATATGCGGATATATGCAGCAGGCACTGGAGAGTCTGGCGGAAGCGCTGGAGCACACCCCGGATATGCCGGTACGAGCATTGGAAATCTTGCCGGAAGCGGAACGCACGCTGTTATTAAAAACCCGGAACGTAACGGAAGCGCCGTATTCTGAGACGTTGTGTCTCCATCAATTATTTGAACAGCAGGCAGAGAAAACCCCAGACGCGACCGCCTTGGTGTACGCAGACCAGACCCTCAGCTATGCCGAACTCAATGCCCGTGCCAACCGACTGGCCCACCAATTGATTGCCCTGAAGGTAGCGCCAGATCAGTTAGTGGCGATTTGTGTATCACGCTCACCGGCCATGGTGGTGGGAATGTTGGCCATATTGAAAGCCGGCGGGGCTTATGTGCCGTTGGATCCGACTTATCCCGGTGAGCGTCTAGCATATACTCTCACCGATACCGCCCCGGCTATTGTGCTGATGGATAATATCGGACGGGCAGCCTTAGGGGAGGAGGAATTAACAGGACGGACAGTGCTTGACCCAAATACGCTGTTTGACTGGCCGGACAGCAATCCGCAGATAGCCACATTGACATCACGGCATCTGGCCTATGTGATTTACACTTCCGGCTCGACCGGTACGCCGAAAGGGGTGATGGTCGAACATCGTGGCTTATGCAGTGTGATTAGTACTCAACAAGAGAGACTGGCTATCACGCCGGATAGCCGAATGTTGCAGTTTGCTTCAAACAGTTTCGATGCCTGCATTTGGGAATGCTGTCTGACGTTATTGGCTGGTGCCACGCTCTATTTGCCCCAGTCTGCCGATATTCTGCCTGGCGCAGCACTTGCCCGTTATCTTGCTGATAACGGGATTAGCCATATTCTTTTTTTACCCCCCAGTGTGCTGATGGTAATGAATGAACTTCCTGACACAGTAAAAATCTTGCTGGTAGCCGGAGAAGCGTGTTCAGCCACGCTGGTTAAACGCTGGGCTGAGGGCAGACAGATGTTCAATGCCTATGGCCCAACAGAAACCACGATTTGTGCGACTCTCTATGCTTGCAATAGCCGGGATGAAAATGCGCCACCGATTGGTCAACCTGTTGCCAATACCCGGATTTATCTCCTCGATGCTTACGGCCAGCCGGTTCCACTCGGTGTGACGGGAGAGATCTATATTGGTGGTGTGGGTGTAGCACGAGGTTATCTGAACCGGCCTGAACTGACGGCAGAATGTTTCTTGCCTGACCCATTCAGTGACAAACCCCATGCACGGATGTACCGCACTGGGGATTTGGCGCGTTACCGGCCGGACGGCAACCTGGAATTTCTGGGCCGCAATGACCAGCAGGTGAAAATTCGTGGCTTCCGTATTGAACCGGGAGAGATTGAAAGCTGGCTGGTAGAACACCCGGCAGTACGTGAATCGGTGGTACTAGCGCTAGAGGAAGGGCAGGATAAGCGACTGGTTGCTTATGTGGTAGCAGGCGCGGAGGAGGGGCTGGTGAGTAGCCTGCGGGAACATCTGAGTGCCCGGTTACCGGATTATATGGTGCCGGCGGCGTTTGTGCGTCTGGACAGCTTCCCGCTGTCACCGAATGGCAAACTGGACCGCAAGGCACTGCCGGCACCGGATAGCGAAGCATTTGCCCGTCAACATTATGAGGCGCCGCAGGGGGAAACCGAAATGGCATTGGCGGCCATTTGGTGTGAGTTGCTGGGGATTGAGCAAATCAGCCGACACGATAATTTCTTCACGCTGGGCGGGCATTCCTTGCTGGCGGTGCGGATGATTGAATATTTGCGCCATCTGGGGCTTAAACTGGCGGTGCGTGACCTGTTTCAGACGCCAGTGTTATCCGATCTGGTTCAGACGTTGGGACAGCACCAGGCTGTGTCGATACCCGCCAATGTGATTACCCCCGATACGACGGTTCTCACCCCAGCAATGTTGCCTCTGATAGAGCTGACTCAGGCTGATATTGACTGTATCGCCGGGCAAGTACCGGGTGGGCTGGTCAATATTCAGGACATTTATGCCCTGTCGCCCTTGCAGGAGGGAATTTTATTCCACCACTTACTGGCAAGCGAGGGAGATCCGTACCTGTTGACCGATCAGATGATTTTTGCAGACCGGGCTTTGTTGGACCGGTATTTGGCGGCCATGCAGCAGGTGATTAATCGCCATGATATTCTGCGGACTGCCTTTGTCTGGCAGGAGCTGTCTGTGCCGGCGCAGGTGGTCTGGCGTCAGGCCACTTTATCCGTCACTGAACTGACATTAGATCCGGCGAAAGGGCCGGTCAGTGGACAGTTAAGCCGACGTTTTGATCCCCGCTATTTTCGTCTTAACTTAAGCAATGCCCCGTTACTGCAATTTGTTATTGCCCGGGAAACGGATGGCCGTTGGGCAGTAGTGCAATTACTGCATCACCTGATTGGCGACCATACCACGCTGGAAGTGCTGCATCGTGAAGTCCGGGCGTATCTGACGGGGCAGACGGAAACGCTGCCGGCACCAGTACCGTTCCGCAATCTGGTTGCCCAGGCCCGGTTGGGGGTAAGCCAGGAAGCGCACACCCGTTTCTTCACGGAAATGCTGGCGGATGTGGTGGAACCGACACTGCCGTTCGGCTTGGCGGAGGTCCATCGTGACGGCTCACAGGTGACGGAATACCACCGGATGTTATCCGCTGAGCTGAATAACCGTTTGCGCCGTCAGGCGCAGCAGTTAGGGGTTAGTCTGGCGGCGTTGTGCCATCTGGCCTGGGCGCAGGTGTTGTCGCGAACCAGCGGACAGGAAAACGTGGTGTTCGGCACTGTGCTGTTCGGGCGTATGGCGGCGGGAGAAGGCGCGGATAGCGGGCTGGGGCTGTTTATTAATACTTTACCGCTGCGGTTAAATATGGATGATACGCCGGTGCGGGGCAGTGTACAACAGGCCCATACCCGGCTGGCCGGATTATTGGCGCATGAGCATGCGTCACTGGCGCTGGCTCAACGATGCAGCGGCATTAACAACGAGACCCCGCTTTTCAGTGCCCTGCTGAACTACCGGCATAATGATGTGTCGGCCATCTCCGGTGAACTGATAAGCGGGATTGAAGTTGTTGGCGGGCAGGAGCGGACTAACTACCCCTTTGTACTGTCGGTTGAGGATTTTGGTGGTTCGCTGGGGCTGACAGCACAGACGGTTCAGCCGTTTGCGCCGGAGCGGGTATGCGATTATATGCAGCAGGCACTGGAGAGTCTGGCGGAAGCGCTGGAGC
>NZ_CAWNXG010000092.1:0-4631 GCF_963878145.1 Photorhabdus sp. S10-54
GGGTAACTCCCGTGTCTTTACATACGTGATTAATATAGGCATCGGTATTATTTTCTATCTTTGGCGCCCATCGTGAAATAATGCCGTTTATTGTGTTGATCCCGTATTTACGATGGTAATTCTGAATTACTTTTATCATTGCCCGGATACCATATTCAGGACTGACAAACTGGCAAAAAGATTTATCAGTACGCTGTGATGCAGGGATCAAGCCTTGCCAGTCATCACCCCAACGGATATTACCGGGGTTATTGTTTCGAATACCTCTGCTCATTCTTTTATTCCTGCTTTACGATTCAAGGTCCCGCGCATCAACTGGCCGAAAAAATCGGTACCGAGATAACCAATAATGACGCTGCCAATGTAAGCTAAGTCTGTGCTCAGATTTAAGAAGACGAGCAAGTCACGAATGAACCATGCAATCAAAGCGCACATCATTGCGTCAATAATTGTCTTCCAGAACTTACCGCCGTTATAGCGACCTCTGAGATAAGCCATTGTTGCAGCCAGTGCCGCACCTAAACCTTGTTCTTTGACTGATAGCAGCCATAGCCATAGCTGCACCCAGATGTCTGGTTGCTTGTCCATGAGTTTCATATCCACCCCCATAAAATGGGCGTCCGTGGGGGTGAGCTATGTTCGCCCCTGTGAGTTGTTGTTAATTAAGATGTCGCCCGCAATGCACTAGAGTCATTTAGATGGCAATATAAAGAAGGCTGGTTATTTATTTCCAGCCTTCTTGATTAAAGCTTGCTATTCAGTTCTTTTTCATTAAGAAATCTATGCAACTTATTAATAAATGATATATTTTTTCGTATCATTAAAAAGACACATCGTATTTGCATAAATATCATATATAAAATAAAGGACAATCCTGACAGCTTAATAATAAAGTAATTTTCCCTGTAGAATTCGCTACCTTTCAGCAATATTACCATAAGATAAAACAGGGCAATCCCTACCAAGACAAAAGCAGAGATAATTATTATAAGAATCATCCCTTCAACTTTTTTCGCCTCATTCTTGCTAGCGAAAAAATCTATCTTTTCATTCTTCATTAAACCAGCAATAGCGTTAGGGTATAAATAACCAATCCAGACCCCACTTATAGCAAAAACAATTGCTGATATATTTTGAAGAACAGAAATAATATCAGTCACATTGCTATATTTAACATGAGAGCAGACCACGTATGCTAATAATACACACACAGCTATTAGTAAAATCTGCGATAAGAACTTCCAAACACTCATTTCCTCCTCCTATCGCTATATCGCTGTAACTTTGCTATCCTCATTACTATCATTCCCGCTACTCGCTGCCTTAACTTCAAGCCCTTTAAGCAAATCGCTCCTCTTGACATTAATTAACTTGGCAAGCACAGACGCCGATATGTGTTTTCTATTTGTTGCGACGTAAGAAGCGGCGATTGTTTCTCGCAAAACATATTCATCTAACCACTTGGTTGGACTATTTTTACCGCCCTGTTTAAATCCTATATTATTCCAGCTTGAGCCACTAGAGTAACCTTCATCATAGAAATCGAATAGTTCATCAATTTGAGAGTCTGAAAGACTATCTTCTATCATTAATTCTATTTGTTTTTCACCACGTAATTTCGGTTTTTCATTTTTGTAACCTGGCACGCAATCCCATAGCTTTACCCACCACGCTCTTTTATCAGATACCACCGCACCAATGGTATCCCTTATTATTATATGTGTAATGCTATCTTTTAGCCTCTTAATCCCTTCCCTTCCTGCATTTTTCATATACTGATTATATTCAAATAAGAATCTGGCCCTGCTTTTGCCATCATCACTATCAAATGTTACTGTTTGATAGGAAAAACTCTTGCCCTTGTTATTCTCTTTCTTTACCTCAGAAAGTTTTCTTCCTGAACAAGTCATTCTGAAATTAACATAATCTTTCACATACCTTACAAACAGGTAAGTATCAGTGTTTGAATGAGGAAATTTAATTGATGCGAATTTATTTAAACCAGATATGAACCAATAATAACATGGCTTACCCCAGATATATTTCTTTCCATTCTTTCCATCAGATGGAAGCATAATTACATCGTCCGCAGATTCTGTAACACTGGAATCGGCCTCAACCCCTTGTATATTGCCATTTCCATCTTCTTCTGATTTCCAAAGAACAAAGAAATAATCACCAGTCTTAGAACATTTATATGCATTACGACAATACACTTTTTTACGTAAACGCTTGTCATCAACTAACGGAAGGGTATTTTCAATACTGTTATTATTTACCCAATTAACAAGATTATCGAAAACGCTCTCTGCGGAAAGTCCCTGAGGCTGCTCTTCATCACTGGATGAGTAAAACCCCATCTTTTTCACATCGAAAAATGTTACGTGCCCTAGCTCTTCTGACATTTAGAATCGGCTCCATGAGTAAATTATGTAACCTCATTCTATACAATGTGTATCTTGTTTCTAGCTGTATTTTTATACAGAAAAACAAAAAGGCCACGCCATGCGCAGCCTCCGTAATCAATTGAATTCGTTCCGATATGGGAATTCCCCTATCGGCTATGATTAAATCTCGACAAGTAACCATAGCTAACAGAAAGAGGAGCTAATGAGCAGAACAATTAATGAAGCCGTCCGCGAGCTGGAAATCAGCATCACAGCTACAGAGCGGATCGTGATTGCAATGTTACAACTGCTTTCACCCGTACAAAAAGATGCCCTGAAAGATATTCTCTTTTCAGAATGTCAAATAGCCTCTGAAATAATTCCTGCGGATAACGAACAATTAATCAAAAGAGAAAAACAAATCACTGAGAAGATTCACACTCTTTTGCAACTCTGAGCATAAGTTCCTGGCGTTTTTTCTCCTGTTCAATAAATCCCCCCCACTTGCCATTAGGGTGAGGGGTGTTTACTGCTTTCAAAAACGCTTCGCGATCACAATCTCTACTCTCATCTTTGCATTCGTCAGAAACGCTGCTATAGCGCTCCATTGCGGTAAACGCAGCGGCAACAGCTTCACCTACAAATACCGCGTCAAGATCACTCAGTCCATCAGGTACCATTTGCGACAGAATAGTAATAAGTGCCAATCGTGCCTGTTCTTGGGATTCTGGAGATAGTTTGTCAAAGTTCATACCCGACCTCTCGACGGTAATAAAGAAAAAGGCCACGCAATACGTAGCCCTGAAAATAATATCGTATTTTAATCGCATTTTATTGACAAAGTACGATTAAAATCGTATTATCTAATCATCCCAAGCGGATAGGCTCTTTAACAAATGAGGAAACGATGGTTACGGTTCAATGGACGAGGAAGGCACGAAAACAGTTGCTTTCAATCGATACCCGATACCGGAAAGCTATCAATGAGAAGGTTAACCAGCTTGAAACTTTCCCCGCAGTGACGCTGGACATCAAGAAGCTTCATGACCTTGATAACCAATACAGACTACGGGTTGGTGAATACAGGATAATCTTTGAAATCACTGACGGCGAGCCGGTTATCTGCTCGATAATGGCAGTCAAACGGAGAACATCGACAACGTACTAGGCGGGGCAACCCGCCATTTCCTCATTATTAAATTCACCGCGACTCTTGGCCACACGGATGAATACATGAAAATGCAATACATAAATGATGAAGCAGGAAAACCTCAATATGTTGTTCTGCCAGTAGCTGAATATGAAAAACTTCTCAGCACAAAGGAAGATTGGGAGGATGTGCCATACACGCCGTCAAAATATGATGATGTGACCGTGCCTAACGGCGTCGTGTCCATTATGGTTGATCAGGATGTTTCTATTCTGGCAGCCTGGCGCATCTATCGTGGGCTGTCTCAGCATGAAGTAGCTGAAAAACTCAACACGGCTCAATCAACCGTGTCTCAGTGGGAGGCTTCAGATCGACCACAGAAGCGCACACGAGAAAAACTGGCCGCGCTATACAACTGTACTCCAGAACAGCTAATTCCATAATCCAACGGCCCCGCTCAGGGGTCGTTTACTTTGGCTGAAAGACAAAAAAGCCATGCTATGCACAGCCATCTAGTTGTAAACCTTGAATTTGCTACTGGTAGAAATAGAAAAACCCGCTCATCGGCGGGCCTGAATATTCGTTAGTGAGCATAGCTACAATTCCCCACTATTTGGAGAGATTACGCCAAGTTTATGCAAAACGCAAGCCCTCTCTTTTTTATCGCGTTACTTTGCTAAATTCAGATGCTGCTCTGCTTTCCTCGATATCACATTTCGCCACCAGCTTTTCATAGAATGGCTTCCAGTTACGTGACCAGCTTGATTGGGTTAGTTCTGGCAAAAGAGCTTTAATTGCTGTGTATGCGACTGAGGATGGCACCCGACTATAACCGCGCCCCGTACAACGCTCACAGATTTTAATTACTGGCGCACCAGCGGCTTTCGTTGCTTCACGGTCAACCACTTTACCGGTACCGTTACAACGGCAACGACTGGATATAACCCCTTTACCACCGCAAGGAGAACAAAGTTCATCTACACGCTCCGTTTCTACGCGTTGCTCTATCACATCCTTATACCCTGCATATTTAATCACATCACGCTGAACGGATATTAACCCGCGTCCATTGCAATGTGAGCATGTGCTGGTTG
>NZ_CAWNXG010000093.1:0-4607 GCF_963878145.1 Photorhabdus sp. S10-54
AATATGCCTGGCGGCGATAGCGCGGCGGTCCCACCTGACCCCATGCCGAACTCAGCAGTGAAACGCCGTAGCGCCGATGGTAGTGTGGGGTCTCCCCATGTGAGAGTAGGGAACTGCCAGGCTTTAATTTTTTGCGCCAACAGTGAGTTTGGGCAATCATTGCTGATATGGCTCAGTTGGTAGAGCACACCCTTGGTAAGGGTGAGGTCCCCAGTTCGAATCTGGGTATCAGCACCATGATAACGAATAAAGAATTTGTCTGGCGGCGATAGCGCGGCGGTCCCACCTGACCCCATGCCGAACTCAGCAGTGAAACGCCGTAGCGCCGATGGTAGTGTGGGGTCTCCCCATGTGAGAGTAGGGAACTGCCAGACCTTATTTTGAGACAAAAAGGCCATCCAAAGGGGTGGCCTTTTTGCATTTAACAAAGAACTAACTTAGTTTTCCAACTGTTTTCCACGCCTATAGCTGATAAACTACTTATTAAATAGCTTTATTGAGTGTTGAGTGAATGCTTTCTCTTAAAGAGTTTAATACCTTTGGGTTATCAGCCTATGCTAAACGTTTAGATATAGCTGAATCTGCCGAGTCCTTATTAGCTTTATGGCAGAAAGCCAAAAGCGAAAAACAACCTGCATTACTGCTTGGTGGAGGAAGTAATGTCTTATTTACTGCAAATTTTGAAGGAACTGTGATTCTGAATAGAATTATGGGGATTCAACAGCGGGAGACAGATGAATCATGGCATTTACATGTAGGGGCGGGAGAAAATTGGCACGAATTAGTCTGCCATTCTCTTAAAAATCAAATCTATGGATTAGAGAATTTGGCTTTAATTCCTGGTTGCTCTGGTGCAGCACCAATTCAAAATATTGGTGCATATGGTATTGAATTTAGAGATGTGTGTGAATATGTAGATGTTCTTAATCTAGAAACTGGGGAGCAAACGCGTCTTAGTGTTGGTGAATGTCAGTTTAGATATCGGGATAGTGTTTTTAAGCATAAATATAAAGCAAATTATTCTATTATTTCTGTAGGATTATTGTTGAAGAAGAATTGGCGGCCAATATTGAACTACGGTGATTTAACTAGGCTGTCGAAAGATAATGTAACTCCTCAGCAGATTTTTGATTCAGTATGTGCAATGCGCACCAGTAAATTGCCTGATCCTGCAATAACAGGAAACTCGGGGAGTTTCTTCAAAAACCCAATTGTCAGTGCGGAAGTTGCGGCAAAAATTAAAGAAAATTACCCTGATAGTCCCCAATATCCTTACACGAATGGGATGTTTAAATTAGCGGCAGCTTGGCTCATTGAACGTTGTAATTTAAAAGGTTATCGCATTGGAGGTGCATCTGTGCATCTTAGACAAGCTCTAGTATTGATAAATCAGGAAAATGCTACAGGTAAGGATGTAGTCTTATTGGCTGCTTACATTCGCCGGCAAGTGATAAGTAAGTTTGGTGTATTACTTGAACCTGAGGTTCGTTTTATTGGTTCTAAAGGCGAAATTGATGCTGTGGAATGTATTTCATGAAAGATATAACCGTGCCATTACAGTTGATTAAGATTTTGTCTGACGGTGAAGTTCATTCTGGTCAACAGTTGGGACAATATTTAGGGATGAGTAGGGCTGGAATTAATAAACATATACAGACGATTCGTGAATGGGGAATTGAACTAGAAACAACTCCTGGCAAGGGTTATAGCCTTATGGCACCTATGCAGCTACTTGATGAGTCTACTATTTTGCAATACTTACCTCAGGATCGAATAACTGTTTTGCCAGTTATTGATTCGACTAATCAGTATTTGCTTGAACGTTTATCTGAATTGAAATCAGGGGATGCTTGTGTTGCAGAGTACCAGTATGCTGGCAGAGGGCGGCGTGGAAGGAAATGGGTTTCGCCCTTTGGTAAAAATCTTTATTTATCTATGTATTGGCACCTTGAGCAAGGACCTGCTGCTGCAATTGGATTGAGTTTGGTTGTTGGCATTGTTATTGCTGAAGTATTGCATCGATTTGGCGCTGATAGAATTAGGGTAAAATGGCCAAATGATTTATATCTTGATGATAAGAAATTAGCGGGAATCTTAGTTGAACTAATAGGAAATACTGGTGATGCTGCTCAGGTTGTAATAGGTGCGGGTATAAATATTTCGATGGATCATAAGGGCGAAGAACCTATTAATCAGCAATGGATTAATTTGTTGCAGGCAGGAATTCAAGTTGATCGTAATAAATTGGCTGTAGAAATAATACTTGATCTAAGGAAAGCTCTAATTCAGTTTGAAAATGAAGGTTTGTCTTCATTTGTTTCTCGGTGGTTTGAGTTAGATAATTTTATGGATAGGCCGGTGAAATTAATTATTGGTAGTCAGGAAGTGCATGGTATAGCCAGGGGTATTAATCAGCAAGGTGCTTTGTTACTTGATCAGAATGGTGTCATAACCCCATATATCGGCGGGGAGATTTCTTTAAGAGGTTGTTGAAAATGACCGGAAGAGAAATGTCTTCCGGGTTCGGAGACTATCTTTACTTACGTAGCCTTACGCTTTCAATAGTGTGATTAGTACCTTTTGTCATGATTAGGCTTGCACGTTCTCGAGTTGGTAAAATATTTTGTCGCAAATTCAGTCCATTGATCTCTTGCCAGATATCAGATGCAGTATTTATGGCTTCTTTTTCTGATAGTTTGGAGTAACTGTGGAAATAAGAATCTGGATCGGAAAAGGCACCTTGGCGGAATTTTAAGAAACGACTGATATACCAACTTTTGAGTAATTTTTCTGGTGCATCGACGTAGATAGAAAAGTCAACAAAATCAGAGACAAATACATGGTGTGGATCATGGGGATAATCCATACCGCTTTGTAATACATTCAAACCCTCTAGAATCAAAATGTCTGGTTGTTTAATGAATTTTTGCTCATTTGGTACGATATCATAGGTAAGATGAGAGTATACTGGTGCGGATACTTGTTTAGAGCCCGATTTAATATCAGATACAAATTTCACTAAGCTATGCATATCATATGATTGTGGGAACCCTTTCTTTTTCATCAGTCCACGTTCATTCAGCACGCTGTTAGAATGTAGAAAACCATCTGTAGTAATTAATTCTACGCTTCTGTGTTCAGGCCAACGACTCAGCAGAGCTTGTAATAGACGTGCAGTAGTGCTTTTACCAACAGCAACACTGCCAGCAATTCCTATGATATAAGGGACTTTTTGTCCATCAGTACCTAGAAATTGTTCGAGCACTGCTTGACGACGTAAATTTGAACTAATATAAAAATTGAGCAAGCGAGATAAAGGAAGGTAAATCTCAACAACTTCTTCTAAAGAAATTTCTTCATTAATTCCTTTTAAATCAATTAATTCTTCTTTTGTTAATGTCAGCGGAACTGAATCACGTAAGGTTGCCCATTGTTCACGATTGAATTGCAAATATGGAGTAGCCAAAAAAAGTTCTTTTTTATTCATAAACCAACATCTGCCTGTTTGTGCAGGTTTGACAAGTTGCAATAAATAACCTGTACCTGACAAAAAATAAATCGCATGATATCGACTGATGAGCGGCAGGCGTAGGCTTTTTTATATTTTTAGCGGTTTTTTTTGTAAGAAATGCAGAATTGTAAAAAATTGAGTTGTTTTACTTCTTAATGTTAGTTTCAGCTGTTTGCTTATCATGATGGAAATTTAAATGATTCAAGATAAAGTGGCCTATCAAGTTTTATCGAGCACTTGTAATCGGTTCCTTAGTTGGCAGGCAATTAGGTGTTTATTGTTTAAGCTAAAGTTATTGAAAAAAACAGCTAATCGAATGAAAGCGAGTGTTTTATAACCGAATAATCAAGGAAAGCAATTTTTTTGTTGCATAGAGCGTTCACACTGCCTAGAATGCGCAGCACTTGATGCCGGCATAGCTCAGTTGGTAGAGCAACTGACTTGTAATCAGTAGGTCCCGAGTTCGATTCTTGGTGCCGGCACCATTAAAAATTTGGAAAGGTGGGGTTCCCGAGCGGCCAAAGGGAGCAGACTGTAAATCTGCCGTCACAGACTTCGAAGGTTCGAATCCTTCCCCCACCACCAAAAAATCAGATTTAATCTTGATATTCTTTTGGTACTTAACTGAAAGCAAAGTATATTGAGATCAACATACAGCTGATTAAAGTCAGGTAGCCGAGTTCAATGCGGGCATCGTATAATGGCTATTACCTCAGCCTTCCAAGCTGATGATGCGGGTTCGATTCCCGCTGCCCGCTCCAAGATGTGCTGATATAGCTCAGTTGGTAGAGCACACCCTTGGTAAGGGTGAGGTCGGCAGTTCGAATCTGCCTATCAGCACCACTTCCTTAGTGTCCTTGTCTCCCGATTTTATTCCTGTAAGCGATATTCAACGAGCAACTGTTTGGTTGATGTGGTGGAACCACCGATTCCGTGTCTTAGAGGGACAATCTAATGTCTAAAGAAAAGTTTGAACGTACAAAACCGCACGTTAACGTTGGTACTATCGGCCACGTTGACCACGGTAAAACTACCCTGACTGCTGCTATCACTACTGTATTGGCTAAAACCTACGGTGGTAATGCTCGTGCATTCG